>JAJZTU010000229.1:0-4386 GCA_021848765.1 Bacillota bacterium | reverse complement strand
GACAAGCCTTGGCTCCGGTTCCGGTGTTTGATGTATGCTTGGTCTGACCGAGGCGGACAGAGGAGGTGAAGAGCCATGGAACTCTCCAGTGAATTCTACCAGGAATTTTGCAGCACCAAGGACTGGGAAGAGCTCGGACTCCGGGAGGCCTGGAGGAGAGTACAGCCCTGGTCATGGTTGGGGAAAAAGGCCAAAGCAGCATTCCAGCCCTTTAGGCCAGGGCAGGAGCAGGAGTGGCAGCAGGAAATGGACTTGACCTTATATCTGCAGGAGAGGCTGGCTCTTCAACCGGAGTCTTTACCTGAATTAGGCTGGTTGTTCAGCGAATTGCCATCAATGGATAATGTTATTGCCCTGGCCAGGTCTGGGGGTACATTGGATGATACTCATCTCTATGAGGTTAAGAAGTTCTTGTATCTCATAGACAGGCTTGGGGCCAAATTTGCGGTCCTGGGGTGGGAACAGGTTAGGCAACAGATACTGGAACCATCGGGGCTGTACCGGTTATCTGCAATCAGGGAAAGGTTTTATGGTGCTGGCGAACAGGGTTACCACTTTTACCTGGAGGACCGCTATTCACCTGAGTTGGCAGACCTCCGAAGCAGACTTCAACTGTTGACAAACCGCTTGGGCCATTTGTCTGAAGCAGCAGTTGCGCAGGCATCATTAGAGCTGGGTTTTACAGTTGCCGGGAACGGCCCCCTGGTGGTAGACCGGGAAGATCAGGCTAAAATGGGCAGGTTGGAAGGACATTCCGGGTTTGTCCCTGTGGAGGAGAATGTTGCCTCGGTGACCTGGCGCAGGAGGTTAACGGGGGAAGAAACCTGTCTTTTAAGGGAAATCGAGCTTCTGCAGGCAGAAGTGAAGCTTGAGGAGGAAAGGGTCCGCCGGGAATTGTCAGCAGAAGTGCTGCAGTGGGGAGACCAACTGCTGGAAGTGGGAAAGTGGCTGGGTTATTTAGATCTGAATCTGGCCAAGGCCAGGCTGGCTATAGAGATAGCAGGCAAGCCCCCCAAACTTGACGAAAGTGGGCTGGTCATCAAGAAGGGAGTTAATTTCCTGCTGGCCGGGCATCTAAAGCGGCAGGGAAGAGTTTATGTACCTCTGGACTTGGAGATTCCCAAGGGGGTTACGGTGATAACCGGGGCTAATATGGGGGGGAAGACGGTGACCCTGCAGACAGTTGGTCTGTTGGTGGGTATGGCCCACTTGGGGCTTCCCGTTCCGGCAGAGGAGCTGGTTTTCCCGTTGGAACAATTCCTTTATTCCAACCTGGGCTTGGAATGTTCACCGGGACTGAGTTCCTTTGGGACTGAGATTAGCAGTTTGGCTGAGATTCTGCCCCGCTGTACAGGAGGGGGGATTTTGCTTTTGGATGAGCCGGCCCGGGGGACTAACCCTGAGGAAGGCTACGCCTTGGTGGCAGCCCTGATTGAATACCTTCAGGCGCGACCTGTCCGGGTGGTATTGACAACCCACTTTCCGGGCCTGGCAGCTTTGGCAGGCATTGCGCACTACCGGGTCAGGGGACTGTCCCAAAGGGATGGGTTGACCCAAGGACAGGAAATTTGGGAAGTTTTTGATTACCGCTTGGAAAAAGTGGAGAGCCAAGAGAGTGCTCAGGCAAGAGAGGCCTTAAAGGTGGCAGGCTGGATGGGTTTGCCTGAGGAGATTATTGTACGGGCTGAAGCCATTGTTAATCCTAACGGTAAACTGCCGGTTAAGAGGACAGAAGCGGTGTCAACTATCGAGGGGGGCGGGTTCCGTGGGGAAGTTAAAGCTGAATCCGGAGTTGGTGAACAAGTGCCGGGAAGCGGCCGGGAAGATTGTACAGGAGACCCAGAAGTTTATTGAAGCCCATACTACCACTTCGGTGGAAAGAGCGGTGGCCCGCCTGCTGGGAATTGACGGGGTGGATTCCCAGGGTGTGCCATTACCCAATTTGGTGGTAGAGCAGGTACAACAGGCCGGTTTGCTCAATAAGGGTATTGCTTACTGGCTGGCTAACGGAGTGCTGGCCTTAGGGATGACGGTTCAGGAATTGGCTGTCCGGGTTGGGGAAGGGCAGGTAAACCTGGTGAAACTTCCTTCCCAAGGGATTCAGCAAATCCGCGAAATCTGTGCTGGGCTGGCTGTTAACACAGTAAAGGAAATTAGCCGGCAGCGCAGTAGGCGGGAGGAATTGCTCAGGGAACTGGGGGAAGGGCAGCAGCCCTATCTCTACGTAATAGTTGCCACAGGGAATATTTATGAGGATGTGATTCAAGCCCAGGCCGCGGTACGCCAAGGGGCGGATATTATTGCGGTAATTCGCAGTACCGGACAGAGCCTGCTGGATTATGTTCCTTATGGGGCTACCACTGAGGGCTTTGGAGGCACTTTTGCCACCCGGGAGAATTTCCGGATTATGCGTAAAGCCCTGGATGAAGTGGCCGGGGAAGTGGGCAGGTACGTACGGCTGACCAATTACTGCTCCGGGCTTTGTATGCCGGAAATTGCGGTCATGGGGGCATTAGAGCGTCTGGATGTGATGCTCAATGACTCAATGTATGGGATTATTTTCCGGGATATCAATATGCAGCGTACCTTTGTGGACCAGTATTTTTCCAGGATGATTAACGGCTACTCCGGCATAGTTATCAATACCGGAGAGGATAACTACCTGACCACGGCGGATGCGGTGGAGGCGGCTCATACCGTTTTGGCTTCCCAGTTTATCAATGAACAGTTTGCCCTGGTGAGCGGAGTGCCTGAGGAGCAGATGGGGCTGGGGCATGCCTTTGAAATCACTCCTGAACTGGAGGACGGATTTCTCCTGGAACTGGCCCAAGCTCAGTTGGTACGGGAAATTTTTCCCAAAGCGCCCATTAAATATATGCCTCCTACCAAATTCATGACGGGAAATATCTTCCAAGGCCAGGTGCAGAATGCTTTGTTTAACGTGGCTTCGATCATGACCGGACAGGGGATTCATCTCCTGGGAATGCTTACTGAAGCTATTCATACTCCCTTTCTCCAAGACCGTTACTTAAGTCTGGAAAATGCCCGCTATGTGTTTAAGACCATGCGTCACCTGGGCGAAGAACTGGAATTTAAGGAAGATGGAGTTATTCAGAATAGGGCTGGGGAGGTCCTGCTCAAGGCGGCCGGCCTGCTGGAGGAAATTGCCCAATTAGGGCTAATGACTGCAATTAGCAAGGGGTATTTTGGGGACATCTCCCGCCAGCCTGATGGGGGAAAGGGACTCAGTGGGGTTATTCGCAAAGCTGACAGTTATTATTACAATCCTTTCATTAAGCTATTTATGAGAGGGAGGGATGAGTGATGAAGCCGGGGCAAAAAGCGGGAGGTTTAATTAATCCGGATCAAAAGCCAGAGGGGTTAATCAGTCCGGACCTCACCAGGGTAATGCCTTACGGAGACTCCCTTAATGACGGGGCGGTACAGTTGTCCTTCACTCTCCCTGTTCCCCCAGGTGCCCGGGCCAAAGAAGCAGCCAGGCAACTAGCTGAGAAAATGGGATTGGAGCAGGCACAGGTAGTCCACATGGAGGGGATAGATCCCCGGTTTACCTTTTTTGTGGTTTACGGGAGGAGCCGTCACTGGGTGGATTACAGTATCATCAAGGCGCCCCAGGCGGTAAAACAGGTGATGAGCAAGCAGGATGTGGATGCCTTTATCCGGACGAAATTTGGCAGAAGATTAAGGATAGTTGGGGCCTGTATCGAATCAGACGCCCATACTGTAGGAATTGATGCTATTTTGAATATGAAAGGCTATAACGGTCACAAGGGACTGGAGAGTTATCACGGTTTTGAAGTCCATAACCTGGGAGCCCAGGTACCCGGTGCCCAAGTGGCAGCCAAGGCCATTCAGGTCGATGCTGATGCAATTTTAATCTCCCAGGTAGTGACCCAAAAGGACATTCACTTAACCAACCTGACCAAGCTGGTGGAAATTCTGGAGGCTGAGGGCATCCGGGAAAGGATAGTTTTAGCTGTAGGCGGGCCGCGGATAAACCATCAATTAGCCCAGGAATTAGGTTATGATGCCGGTTTTGGCCCAGGCACCTATGCCGGGGATGTGGCGACCTTTATTGTAGAAGAGTTGGCAACGAGGCTGGAAACTGGAACTGAGCAAAAAGGAGGCTGAAATCCATGGATGCGATGATTCGCCTGCGAATGAGTGAACACGATGCCCACTATGCGGGGGGGTTGGTAGACGGGGCCCGGATGCTGGGACTGTTTGGAGACGTAGCTACCGAACTTTTGATCCGCCATGACGGTGACGAGGGACTCTTTGTAGCTTATGACATGATTGAATTTAAGGCCCCGGTCTTTGCCGGGGACTACATCGAAGCCACAGGCAAAATAGTTTCAGATGGGA
>JAJZTU010000228.1 GCA_021848765.1 Bacillota bacterium | reverse complement strand
TGACCACTGGTAGACGTGGCTGCTGTTATATTTCTTAATCTTGTGGTTGTAGGTGTCAGCAATATAAACATCACCATTTGTATCAACGTTTACACCCCTGGGATGGAAGAATTGTGTGCCACTATCGCCCTGGGTGCCGTCCCCCAGTTGGGTTATGTAGTTACCATTTACATCCAGGACCTGGACCCTATTGTTATAGGTATCAGCGATGTAAACATTATCGCCGGAGGCGCTTTGCTTAATTGCAATTCCCTGGGGGAGCCGGAACTTCCCATTGGCCGTACCCCTGCCGCCATAGGTATAAAGGTAAGTGCCGTTTTCATCAAATACCTGGATCCTGTCATTAAACTCGTCTACAACATGGTAACGGTTCTGGCTGTCAATGCCGATTTCCCTGGCAAGACCGAATTGACCCGGATTTGAACCTTTCGTCCCCCAGGCCCTGATAAAGTTCCAGTTGGAATCAAACTTCTGGATCCGGTAATTGGCCGTATCAGCTACCAGGATGTTGCCACTGTTATCAATGGCAACGCCGAAAGGCGTGTTAAACTGGCCATTACCGGAACCTAATGACCCGAACTTGCTCAGAACAGTCCCGTTTTGATCGATTTTGACAATCCTGTGGTTGGACATGTCAGCAACATAAACATTACCTGCGGAATCTCTGGCCAGGGCCACCGGCGTGTTAAAGATCAGGCCTGTCCCTTCGTTGGCCGTACCCCAGATCTGAGCTACAGTATAGGCTGAGGCCAAAGGAGCCGACAGCAGTGAGAGGAAGAGCACCAACACCATGCTTAAAACTCTTTTTTTCCACATAGTAATCCCCGCCTTTCATTTTTCTCCCGTAAAGAAAACAAGAGCGATAAATCCCATTTAACGCCCTTTTATCCCACCGGCAACTTCCTGCTTTCTCCACTACTCTCTTATTTCTTCAGTTGTTTCAGCACAAACCCCATATTGTCTGCCATGTGGGTAACGATTCCGATACCTTCCGTATCCTGATCAGCATCAACTACGCCACCTTTACCAGCAACCCCAACATTCCAGTAATTGGAACCCACCACGATGGTATCTATTACCGTCGCCCAGAGCAGCAACTGGGCAAAGGCAAAATTTTGCCCGGCCCGTCTGGCCACAGTAATGGGGGCGACCACTTTTCCGGAAAAAGCCGTGCCCTTCCATTGATAGGTGGAGTCTGCGGATTTCATTTCATTCACAACCCAACGGCCAATAAAACCAGCCCTGTCCAGTAAAGCTTTCAGTTTGGGGGTTATGGAGGAATGATAAACCGGAGAGCCTAGGATAATCCCATCCGCCTCCAACATTTTCTGGAATAACTGGGAAAAGTCGTCCTCAATGCTGCATGCTTTCTTCTCAACACAGGAATAGCAGCCGCTGCACTGTTCAATTTTCTTGTCCCCCAGGCGTACCAGCTCCGTCTCAAATCCTTGCTTTTCCAGTTGGTTGAGCGCTGTCTCAATTAAAAACTCAGTATTTCCCTTAACCCGTGGACTTCCACAAAATCCGACGACCTTCATCAGACAACCTCCTTCCTTTCTCCCCATTTAACTGCCGTCGCTGCCCAAGAGTATCCTGTACCTGCACCTAGCATGATAATCAAATCACCCTCATTAATTCGGCCTAACTTAAGCCCCTCGTAGAGGGAAATATAGGCATCAGCTGATTGAACATGGCCGAAATCTTTAAGAATAAAAGATTGGTTAACATTCATATCGAGCTGCTCTAAAATATAATGCAAAATGGAGCTTTTCATAAATATCGGCGCTAAAAATTGGATGTCTTTTTTACTATAACCACTCTTTTCCGCCGCTCTAATTATTACTTTTAAAAAATTAACCAGAGAAACCGAATCCAAGCGTTCTTTCATGGATACCGGGTCTGCAACGTCTAAACCATAATAACCAACTGCTTTTCCCTTCGCTTTCGCTGCTTCTGCTTTTAAAAAATCCCGTTCTATCCACATATTGTTGTAATAGCCGGTATTCCCTATACCATAAACCGCGACGTCTGTTGCAAAACTGCCATCTGTAATCATTTCTGTTTCCAATATTTCATTTCTTTGATATCCCCTTTGCAGCAAACAGGCTGCTGCACCGTCGGAAAAGTTAAACATAAACCTTGCCCGTTCATTTTGGTAATCAATGAGGTCCGATTCTCTTGTACCTACAACCAGGAGAGCATTCTTGATTTCAGGGTGGACTAACATCAGGGATTTGGCCAGTTGCAGGGCAAGTGGTCCGGAGGAACATAAGTTATGGAGTTCAAAAGTCTTGGCATTTTTGGCGCCGAGTTTATACTGGATTTGAGCCGAACAATTATATAGGTAATAGTCTCTATATTCACTTCCGTGATAAATAATCAGATCAAGCTCTTCCGGCTCAAGGATGCCTTGAATAGAACTGCGAGCCGCCTTTACACACATGTCGGAAACATTCTCACCCGGCGCTGCTTTGCGTTTGGACTCTATACCGAATTTTTCCCTGATCACAGCTTCGGGAATACTGCTTAGCTCGGCAATTTCTTCACTGGTTACGATGGTGTCCGGATAATGTACACCAATATTTCTTAACCCTATAGGTGTATTTCTCATTGCTTTTTCCATTTTTCCTGCCTCTTTTAACTTAGATTTCCGAAAAGCTGCCCCCTGCAAGAACTTAGTCATCTTGGGGCTTCCCGTATAAGCGAACCGCTTCCTGGGCTATAATTTTGCCAACCGAATTCTTGGGTACTTCCTCGACAAAAGCTACATACTTGGGAACTTTATAAGGAGCAAGCCGGGTTTTCAGAAATGTGCTCACCTGTTCCTTAGACAGCAGCTTACCCGGCTTGAAGGAAATGATGGCTTTGCCAACTTCTCCCCATTTTGGGTCAGGCACTCCGATAACACAACATTCATGAATTTCCGGGATTTGATAAAGCACTGCCTCAATTTCCGGCGGAAATACGTTTTCCCCACCGCTTATATACATATTCTTTTTTCTGCCCACAATATAATAGAAGCCGTCATTGTCTTGCCTGGCCATATCGCCGGTGAAGACCCAGCCGTTACGCAAGGTTTTCCCGGTTTCTGCTTCGTTGCGCCAATAGCCTGAAAATATCTGAGGACCGCCAAAGATGAGTTCTCCCGCTTCCCCTGCTTCAACTTCTTTTCCTTCCTCATCAACTATTTTCGCTACAGTAAAAGTAAACGGTTTGCCTACCGAAGCGTGTTTTTCTTTGAGCTCTGCTAAACTCATAAAATTGACCGGAGTACACAAATTAGTTGGTCCACCTTCTGTTAAGCCATAACCCAGGCACATTTTAATACTTTTCTGCCAATACTTCTCCATTAATTGTACAGGTGTAGGAGCAGCGCCTGACATTACCCACTCCACTGACGACCAATCGGTTGTGTCAAATTCCGCCAGATCAGCCATCATTCTGAAGAGAGTAGCAGCTCCGAAAACGTAATTAGGTTTATAATCGCTTATGGTGCGTAAGGTAAGTTTGGGATCAAAGGCTTTGTTAATTAACAAGCGCCCTCCTACCGCTAAAATGGCAAGAGTCAGTATGTTCCACCCACCTGTATGGAATAAAGGCAAAAGCACATGGTACGTTTTGTCCCAGTTTAACCCCCAGTCCAAAATATTGTTTAATTGGTTATAAAGCACTGCCCTGTGGGAGATCATGGCCCCTTTGGGAAGTCCTGTTGTACCACCGGTATGAATTAACAGACAGATATCTTCCAAGGACAAGCCTTGGCAATTCCTTGGACTATTGTTCGAGTAGTTCATAATCTCAGCATAAGTGATAACATTTTGATCCTTTTCAGCCGCTAATACAACATAATGCTTTAGTAAAGAGAGACTGTTCTTCAGCTCCTGCACTGTGGGGCCAAATAGATCTTCGAAGAACAGCACTTTTGGCTCTTCGTTTTCTATCAACTTGGCTAACTCACCAGGCGCAAGCCTGACATTGTAAGGAACGAAAATCGCTCCTAATTTGCCGCAGGCGAATAGGGCATCGAACATTTCCACCCGGTTTCTGGAGATAAAGGCCACTCTGTCACCCTTTTGGATATCAAACTGTTCTGCCAAATAATTGGCCAGTCTATTGGCCCGCTCGTTTAAATCTCCGTAAGTGTAGCGAGCACCGGTGTCTAAATCGACAATTGCTTCCCGTTTTGGATTTAACATAGCCCTGCGGCTAATTTGGTCTCCAACCCAATCCCAATCCTGGAGCAGCATTGCGCCCTCCCCTCCTTATGCAAGTTTTGCTCACACCACCAAGCCGCCATCCACATTGACCGCTGCTAAAAGCCCCATTAACTTCTGAGCTTCGTCCCCTGAGTGTTAATAGAGCTTGCTTTTGTGCTCCAAATTCGCTTCAAGGTTCCCAGGATGCCTCCGGGTAAAAAAAGCACTATGAGGATATAGAGAAGCCCAAAGATAATATACCACCGTTCAAAAATGGGATGAACTTTCGCCAGCTCCGCCAGCCAGTGCTTCGCAAGATTGGTTAACCCTGAACCAATAAGAGCGCCGTAAAGTGTCCCCGTACCGCCGATAGTAGTCATCAGCAGAGCATCAATAGTTTTATCCGCTGCCAGGACACCGGTGCTCACAAATCTCTGTTGTAAAGCCCAGGCTATGCCGGCTAGGCTGGCGACCACTCCGGCAACAACAGTAGAAATCAGCTTGAATTTTAAGACATCATACCCTAAAAATTCGGCGCGCTGTTCATTTTCTCTGATTGCCTGAAGCACCCTGCCGCTGGGAGAGTCGATGAAGCGCCGCAGAAAAATTACCACCACAGCCAGAAAGATGAGAATAACGTAGTAATACACTACCCTGTCCTGTAGAAAAGCAGGCACCTGGAAACTAAAACCATCAGCGCCGTTTGTTACACTGCGCCACTTCTCGGCAATGATCAAAAAGAGTTCGGCAAAGGCAAGGGTGATCATGGCATAGTAGGCATCCTTCAGCCGCAAAGAGAGATAGCCGATAATGAGGGAAATGATCACTGCAACAACAAGTGTTGCCAGCACAGATACCAATAGATAGCCTGGGGATGGCGCCGAGTGCTTGATAATTAGCCCGGCCATATAGGCGCCTGTTCCGAAGAATAAGGCATGCCCGAAGGAAACGATACCGGTATACCCCAGGAGAATGTCGTAGCTCATGGCGAAAACAGCCAGAATGAAAATCTCTGTCAACAGGTTCAGCGTCGAGCGGGATGAGGTAACGAGCGGTACAACAGCCAATACAAGCAAAAGAGCCGCAGGCGCCCTTAACGAGGGACCGATAAACGTACGGGATACTGCTGTGCTTTTCAAGGCCCGGATCTCAGCCATTATGCTCACCCCCCACGCCAAACAGTCCGTTGGGCTTGATTAAGATAACGATGCTCATGATAATGACATTCACCGCCAGGGACGCTTCCGGGAGAAACCAGGCTGTGTAAGCTCCAGCCAAACCCACAAGGACACTTCCCAAAACAGAGCCCAAAAAATTCCCCATGCCGCCGATCACCACAACGATAAAGGCCAACATCTGGTTTTCGATAC
>JAJZTU010000227.1 GCA_021848765.1 Bacillota bacterium | reverse complement strand
GGAGCAAAATGCCCACATGGCCCTGTCGGTGGCCCACAAGGCGTATGTAATGGAAACCGGGAAGATTGTGCTCAGTGGAGATGCCAAGGAACTGGCAGCGAGTGAAGAAATTAGAAAAGCCTACCTGGGCGGGTAAATACCGGTGAGGGAGGTTACGAAACAGAGGAAAGTGACAAGGCCTTGTCACTTTCCTCTGTTTTTTTATTGGAGACCTGACCAAAATATGCCTGCTTAGCTTGATTATTACCATCTCTATAGTTATAATATGTTTAGTACCTGGTCATAATAGCACATATTAGCATATCATGATAGAAAACTAGTATATTAGGTATCCAGAGGTGAGAGGAATGGGCAGACTACCTACAACTAAACACGATAGGCAACACAGGCTGCAGAATTATCTGGAGACCCATCCTTTCATCACTGACGAGGAACTGGCCAGATGTTTTGCCGTCAGCGTCCAGACCATCCGCCTGGACCGCTTGGAGTTGGGTATCCCGGAAGTGCGGGAGCGGGTCAAACAGGTAGCTGAACGGAGCTTTGCTAAAGTAAAGTCCCTGGCTAATGCTGACCTCATCGGTGAACTGGTGGACCTGGAACTGGGAGTATCCGGACTGTCCATGCTGGAAGTCACCCCTGAACTGACCTTTCAGAGAACAGGAATCGCCCGGGGACATTTTCTGTTTGCCCAAGCCAACACCCTGGCGGTGGCCCTGGTGGATGCGGAAATTGCCCTCACCGGCACTGCCAAAATCAGCTTCAAACGGCCTGTGCGCCAGGGAGAGCGGGTGGTAGCCAAGGCCATGGTCAAAACCATCAAGGAAAACCGTTATTACATAAAGGTCACTTCCCGGGTAGAGGGGGAGATAGTTTTCCGGGCCAGTTTTGTAGTCTTTGCGGTTAACGGAAAGGAGGACACCTTGGTTGCGGATCGTAGTTGATGCCATGGGGGGAGATTTTGCCCCCGGTGAAATAGTTAAAGGGGCTGTGGAAGCGGCCAGGGAGTACGCTATAGACGTAGTACTGGTAGGACCTGAAGAGGTTATCGGGCAGGAATTGGCCAAGGCCAAAGGAACCCTCCCATCCGGGATTTCTGTAGTTAATGCCACCGAAACCATCGCCATGGATGAGCACCCGGCCCAGGCCATCAGGAAGAAGAAGGATTCCTCCCTGGTAGTAGGCGTACGCTTGGTCAAAGCAGGACAGGGTAATGCTTTTGTTTCCGCCGGGAACACCGGGGCAGCCATGGCTGCCGCCCTGTTGGGTTACGGAAGGATTAAAGGCATTGACCGCCCGGCCATTGCCAGTGTGATGCCCACAGTGCGCGGGATTTCCCTGGTCTTGGACGTAGGGGCCAATGCTGACTGCAAACCGAAAAATTTACTTCAGTTTGCAGTCATGGGACAGATTTTTGCTAATAAAATTTTAGGGATAAGCCATCCTAAAGTAGGTTTATTAAACATCGGTGAAGAAGAAACCAAAGGTAATGAATTGGCTCTGGAAGCCTACCAATTGCTAAAAACTCAACAGGGCCTCAATTTCATAGGTAATGTAGAAGGCCGGGACATTGCTGCCGGCAAGGCCGATGTGGTGGTTTGTGACGGCTTTGTAGGAAATGTGGTGCTAAAATTTGCCGAGGGGTTGGCCAAAGGCCTGATGGGCATGATCAAGGAAGCAGCCACCTCATCGATTATGGGTACCTTGGGGGGAGCGCTGCTTAAGCCTGCCTTGGGCGAATTAAAAAAGAAGGTTGATTATACAGAATACGGCGGGGCGCCGCTTCTGGGGCTCAACGGCATCTGTATAATCAGTCACGGCAGTTCCAATGCCCATGCGATCAAAAACGCCATCCGGGTGGCCAAAGAATGTGTGGAAAACCGGGTGGTGGATGCAATCCGGGAGAGTTTGGAAAATACCAGTATGGGAGATGACTGAAAATGGGAATGAACTTAATTCCTGCGGGAATCACCGGCGCCGGAATGGGTTTGCCGGACAGGATAATGACCAATGCCGACCTGGAGAAAATTGTAGACACCAGTGACGAGTGGATTACAACCAGGTCAGGGATCAAGCAGCGTTATATAGCTGAGCCCGGAGTGTATACCTCAGACCTGGCCGTAAAGGCGGCCAGGGAGGCCCTGGAGCAGGCCGGCCTAAAACCGGAGGAATTAGATGCAATTATTATTGGCACGGTAACTCCTGACTATCCCTTTCCGGCAGCTGCCTGTGTGGTCCAGGAAAAGCTGGGTGCGCACAGGGCCGCAGCCTTTGACTTGTCAGCCGGCTGCACCGGTTTTATGTATGCCATTACGGTCGGGGCACAGTTTATCAATACAGGAATGTACCGCAATGTCCTGGTTATCGGCGCCGAAACCCTGTCCCGGATCTTGAACTGGGAGGACCGTACAACCTGTGTACTTTTTGGCGATGGAGCCGGGGCAGTGGTTCTGCAGCCGGTTTCCAAAGGCAAGGGCATTTTAGCCTGTGAATTGGGTTCGGACGGCGCCGGGGTACCCTTGCTGCTTCAGACAGCAGGAGGCTCCAAATACCCGGCTTCGGCGGAAACTGTCTCCGGGAAGCAACACAGCATTTATATGGCCGGCAAGGATGTATTCAAATTCGCAGTAAAGGTTATGGGAGAAGTAGCGGAAAAGGCTATTGCCAAGGCCGGTCTCACCATTGATGATATTGACTTTTTTATCCCCCACCAGGCCAATATTCGCATTATAGATTCTGCTGCTAAACGCCTGGGTTTGGATATGAGCAAGGTTTTTGTAAATGTGGACCGCTACGGCAATACCTCTTCGGCTTCCATTGGCATCGCCCTGGCGGAAGCAGTACGGGAGGGAAAGGTCAAAGACGGGGATACTCTGGTTCTGGTTGGCTTCGGGGCGGGCTTAACCTGGGGTGCCTGTGTCCTGTGCTGGGGCAGGTAATGGAGGGCTGTTTAAAAAGGCAGGAGGAGGGGTGGTATTGTTGAAAACTAATCTGTGTGAGCTTTTGGAAATTGAGTATCCTATCATTCAGGGAGGAATGGCCTGGGTTGCCTATGCAGAGCTGGCGGCTGCGGTTTCCGAGGCTGGTGGCCTGGGGATTATCGGCTCCGGACACGCTCCTGCCGACTGGGTAAGGGAACAGATCCACAAAGTCAAGGAAAGAACCTCCAAGCCTTTTGGAGTGAACGTAATGCTTATGTCACCTTTTGTTAAGGAGGTAATGCAGGTCCTGGTAGAGGAAAGGGTCAATGTAGTGACCACCGGGGCAGGAAACCCCGGGGTATACATGGCAGCCCTTAAGGAAGCCGGGAGCAAGGTCATTCCGGTTGTAGCTTCGGTAGCCCTGGCCCAGCGTTTGACCAGATTGGGGATAGATGCTGTAATTGCCGAGGGTATGGAATCCGGTGGGCATGTAGGTGAATTAACCACTATGGCCCTGGTCCCCCAGGTGGTAGACGCTGTACAGGTCCCGGTAATCGCAGCAGGTGGTATCTATGACGGCCGGGGATTGGTAGCAGCCTTGGCTTTGGGAGCGGCGGGAGTGCAAATGGGTACCAGGTTTATGTGTGCTTCCGAGTGCCCCATTCACCAGGGAGTGAAGGAACAGATTATCAAGGCCAAGGACAGGGACACTGTGGTAACCGGAAGGTCTACAGGCCACCCGGTACGGGTTTTAAGAAACAAGCTTACCCGGCAGTTTGAAGAAATGGAAAAACGCAATGTACCTCCGGAAGAAATCGAAAAAATGGGTGTGGGTAAAATGCGGGCAGCCATGCAGGAAGGAGACGTGGAATACGGCTCGCTGATGGCCGGCCAGGTTTCCGCCATGGTTAAACAAATTCAACCTGCCAGGGAGATTATCCTGGATATCATGAACAGCGCCCAAGAGGTGCTGGGAAGGCTGGGGAAATTCCAATGAAAATAGCTTTTGTATTTCCGGGCCAAGGTTCACAATATGTGGGGATGGGCCGGGAGCTCTATGAAAATTACCCTGAGGCCAGGGAAATATTCCAGACTGCTGATAATACTTTAGGCATGGAATTATCTAATCTTTGTTTTAACGGTCCTGAAGAGGAACTTATTAAAACCGCTAACACCCAGCCGGCTATTCTGACCACCAGCATTGCCGCCCTGGCAGTATTGGACTCCCGGGGGATTAAGGCCCAGATGGCTGCAGGACACAGCCTGGGGGAGTATTCTGCCCTGGTAGCGGCCGGCGCCCTGCAGTTTGCCGATGCAGTCCGGGTGGTCCAAATGCGGGGAAGGTTCATGCAGGAGGCCGCTCCCATCGGTACGGCGGGAATGGCTGCCGTATTGGGGTTAGACGGTGAAGCAGTGGCTCAGGTTTGCCAGGAAGCCTCCCGGTATGGTGTGGTCGAACCGGCTAATTTTAACAGCCCCGGCCAGGTGGTTATTGCCGGCGCCCTGGAGGCCCTGGAAAAGGCCATGGAAATGGCTAAAGCTGCCGGAGCCAAGCGGGTGGTGAAACTGCCGGTCAGCGGCCCCTTCCACTCCAGCCTGATGGCCCCTGCGGCAGAGCGCTTGGCTGCTGAGTTGGCCAAGGTGCTTTTGACAGACCCTCTTATCCCCGTCGTAGCCAATGTCAGCGCTCAGGTGGTTTCCGACCGGCAGGAGGCAGCTAATTTCCTGATTAAACAAGTGAGTAACTCTGTACGCTGGGAAGAGTCGGTAGCAAAAATGGCAGCCTTGGGAGTAACTCACTTTATCGAGGTTGGGCCTGGCAAGGTACTCTCCGGTTTAATTAAAAAAATTGCTAAGGAAGCAGAAATCCTGAACATCGAAGATTGCGCCTCTCTGGAAAAGGCCCTTGCTAAACTCAAGGAGGTTAGTTAAAATGATTCTAGGCGAAAAGGTAGCAATAGTCACCGGAAGTTCCAGGGGCATCGGCAGGGCCATAGCCTTACGGCTTGCTGACCAGGGGGCCAATGTCGTGGTAAACTATTCCGGTAGCGCCGCTGCAGCTATGGAGGTAGTGGAAGCCATCCAGACCAAGGGCAGACAGGCCATTGCCGTCCGGGCCGATGTGGGTAATCCGGAAGAGGCCGAAAACCTGATTAAAACTACCCTGGATACCTTTGGTAAAGTGGACATTCTGGTAAACAACGCCGGAGTAACCAGGGACGGGCTCCTGATGCGGATGAAAGAAGCAGACTGGGATGCTGTCCTGGACACTAATCTCAAAGGTGTTTACCTGTGTACCAAGGCGGTCCTGAGGCCCATGATGAAACAGCGTCAAGGCTCAATAATCAATATTACCTCGGTAATCGGCTTAACCGGTAATGCCGGCCAGGCCAACTATGCCGCTGCCAAGGCCGGTATTATCGGCTTTACCAAATCTATTGCCCAGGAAATCGGTTCCCGGGGAATAACAGTAAATGCCATTGCTCCTGGTTTCATTGAAACGGATATGACAGCCGGTCTTGGGGAAGAAGTAAAACAGGGCTTAATGTCCAAAATCCCTTTGGAACGGCTGGGCAGCCCGGAAGACATAGCAGGTGCAGTAGTATTCCTGGCTTCACCGGATGCAAGGTACATCACCGGCCAAACCTTAAACATAGACGGCGGCATGGTAATG
>JAJZTU010000226.1 GCA_021848765.1 Bacillota bacterium | reverse complement strand
CTATCTGGCCATGAGTGTGCTGAAGGAAGACCAGGGAACAGAGAGAATGAAGGAACTTTCCCAGGCTATCTTTGAAGGAGCCATGGCTTTTCTTAACCGCCAGTATAGGACACTAATTCCGTTTACCGCTATTATTTTTGTGGCTTTATTTTTTTCTAAGCATACTTACATGGCTGCAATTGCGTTCCTGGTAGGTGCTGTTTTCTCCGCTCTTGCAGGTTATGTAGGTATGACGATTGCTACCAAGTCTAATGCCCGGACTACCCAGGCTTGTATCCAGGGTCTGGACAAGGGTTTGAGTGTTGCTTTCCGGGGCGGTGCGGTCATGGGAATGTCCGTTGCCGGTCTAGGTCTGTTTGGTGTAGCTGTACTGTATTTCTTATTCCCTAATCCTGAATATATTGACCCTTTCGCTTTCGGTGCCAGTGCCATCGCATTGTTTGCCCGGGTTGGCGGGGGTATTTATACCAAGGCTGCTGACGTAGGAGCCGACTTGGTAGGTAAAGTAGAAGCAGGTATTCCTGAGGATGATCCCCGGAACCCTGCGGTTATCGCCGACAACGTGGGTGATAATGTAGGTGACACCGCCGGTATGGGTGCTGACCTGTACGAGTCCTATGCTGCTACCACCATTGCAGCTATGCTCATTGGTCATACTATTTTCAAGACCGCCGAACTTCAACAGGCCGGAATAGTCTTTCCCCTGCTGATTGGAGCTATCGGTTTAGTTGCTTCTATTATAGCCAGTTTCTTTGTGCGTATGGCTCCTGACGGTAACCCCCAAGCAGCTTTGAATAAAGGTTTGTGGGGAACCAACATCATTACTGCCGTCGGCGCCTGGTTTGCCGCTAACCAGTTTTTCGGTGCCGCGGATCCCAAGTTTGCAATGGGAGTTTTCATTTCTATCGTGAGTGGTTTAATTGTTAACGTGGCAATTGGTTTTATCACCGAATATTATACTTCTAACCTAAAGCCTCCGGCTCAGAAGATCGCCGAAGCGTCTCTTACCGGTCCTGCTACTAATATCATCAGTGGTCTTGCCGTCGGGCTACGCAGTACGGCCGGTCCCATTATCGTTATCCTTAGTGCAACCATGCTTTCCTACTATTTCGCCGGTATCTATGGTATTGCCATGGCCGCTATGGGTATGTTGTGTACTGCCGGAATGGTTGTTGCCATTGATTCCTTCGGGCCTGTTGCCGACAATGCCGGTGGTATCGCGGAGATGGCTGAGCTTGGCCCCGAAGTCCGTAAGCAAACCGACAAGCTGGATGCTGTTGGTAACACCACTGCTGCTGTGGCTAAAGGATTTGCCATCGGTTCTGCTGCTCTGACCGCTTTAGCTCTGTTTAATGCCTTTGCTGAAAAATTCATGGCGGCTAACCCCGGTCTGGCCTTTAGCCTAAACCTTTTGGCGCCTAAGATCGTTGTAGGTTTGTTTATCGGTGCAACCGTTCCTTTCCTCTTCTGTGCATTTGCCATGGAAGCTGTTGGTAAGGCCGCTTTTGAAATGATTGGTGAGGTTCGCCGCCAGTTCCGGGAAATCCCCGGCCTGATGGAAGGTAAAGCCAAACCTGACTATGCCCGTTGTGTTGACATCAGTACCCGGGCTGCTATCAGGCAGATGATTGCTCCCGGATTGCTGGCTGTGCTTACTCCCCTGGTTGTAGGATTTGGTCTTGGTGCACTGTCTCTGGGTGGGATGCTGGCCGGTACTACTGTATCCGGTGTGCTCTTGGCCATCTTCATGGCTAACGCCGGTGGGGCCTGGGACAATGCCAAGAAGTTCATTGAATCCGGTAATCTCGGTGGTAAAGGTACTGATGCACATAAGGCAGCCGTTGTTGGTGACACTGTAGGTGATCCCTTTAAGGATACCGCCGGTCCTTCCTTAAACGCACTGATCAAGGTTACCGGTACTATCTCCCTGATTATTGCTCCTTTCTTAAATCTGTAAATTACTTAAAGACGGGTACCGGTCACTGGACCGGCGCCCGTTTTTTTGGCGTACCAGGAAATGTTTTCGTGGAATCTATAGGAAAATAGGAGGTGAGTTCATGCCGATAGTCGAAGTCAAAATGCTCACCGGAAGGTCCGCCGAGCAAAAAAAAGAGATAGCCCGGCAGATTACCGAAGTTATGGCCAATGCAGCCGGGGCACGCAAAGAAGCGGTTATCGTTACCTTTCAGGAGTATGCTCCTGACCACTATGCAGTCGGTGGCGAAATTATGGCCGATAAATTAAAATAACATGGGATCTAACTAAGCTCATCAGCTTAGTTCTAACCTGCATCCCTCCTCATATGATAGTAGAGGACAACTATCTTGAGGAGGGACTTTTTATGAATAATGGTCTAAAAAAATTACTGGTTTTGCTGGGGTGCCTGGCTGTTTTAAGCACAGCTACTACGGGGTGTTCACCTGTGGAGAAGACCTTGAAACTGCTCATTGGGGACGGGGGGAATAAGAAAACTGAGGTAAGCCTGGAACCGGTTAAGCAGAGTGGTGAAAAGGGGAAAGGGGAGAATACTCAGGGTGAGAAGGGTGAACAGTATTTGGGTAAAGATCCCCAGAGGAATAGTGTTACAGGGACAGCAGGTGCAAAGGCCGATCAGAACTCTAAACTAGGGAGTGAAAAGATTAAGGTAGTCCTTTATTTTGGAAGTAAGGACGGGCAATACCTGGTCAAGGAGGTTCGCGAGATTCCTAAAGTCGAGGGTATTGCCAGGGCAACCCTTGAGGAACTTCTTAAGGGACCAGGCCCGGAAAGCAATCTGGTCCAAACCGTTCCCAATGGCACCAAACTACTGGATATCAATATCAAACCTGATGGGTTAGCTATCGTAAGCTTTAGTGGGGAACTCAAGGCAAAACACTGGGGAGGGTCAGCAGGTGAAGGCAACACTGTGTATTCTATTGTAAATACTTTGACCCAGTTCCCGTCTGTCCAGCGGGTTCAAATTCTCATCGAAGATCAGGCTGTGGAGACACTGGCCGGTCATCTGGATATTTCTATGCCCTTGGAGCGGAACCCGGAACTTATTAGGTCCAAGTAGAGCATTCGATAAGGGAATAGGTTTCCCGTGCGCCTTCTCCTGTTTGCTAAGGGGCAGGCTTTTTATTTTTCTTCAATTATCGACTGATTTAGGGTGAAAAGGCAGTTTCGACAATGATTTGGCAGGATTTTTATGTTAAACGTAGAAATAGTTTATGGATTTGAAAATGATGTAATTTTTATGGGGGTGATGCCATAAATGAGAAAGTTTTTATATCGAGGAGCAGTAATTTTGACTTTAATACTGATGATAATTGGAATTCTGGCAGCATCCTTACCTTCCAAGGTTGAGGCAGCAGGAACAATCATGGTTAAAGGTACATATGTGAACGTTCGCTCGAGTGCAAATATAGCTTCCAGCATGATTGGCAAGGTATATAAAGGAGAAACTTTTCCGGTGGTCAAGGAGAGCCAGGGTTGGTACCAGATCCAACTGAAGAATGGTCGCAAAGGCTGGGTTGCAGGTTGGTTGGTACGGGAGGTCGTGACTAAAACGGGGCAAAGCAAAATTAGCCCAAACAAG
The DNA here is from genome assembly GCA_021848765.1 of Bacillota bacterium. GTDB lineage: Bacteria > Bacillota > Carboxydocellales > JAJZTU01 > JAJZTU01. The sequence goes on along the minus strand of JAJZTU010000226.1, from coordinate 2,039 downwards.
GTTGAACAAACCAAAAATACTGTGAACTTGGAGCCGGTGACCACCCAGAAGACCGGTCAGAGCGGATTGGTTACAGTAAAAGGAACATATGTCAATTTGCGCAGCGGGCCTGCTACCAGTTATACTTTGGCAGGTAAGGTCCTTAAAGGAGAAACTATACAAGTTCTCCAAGGCCTTAAGGATTGGTATCAGGTACGCCTTGGCGATGGCAGGACCGGTTGGGTGGCCGGTTGGCTGGTAGCCCAAAAGGTTCAAACCGGCTTGAGTGTAGAATCGGCCAAAACGCAGGTCGAGGCCGACAACACCGGTTTAGAAAAGACTGTGGGCAACAGTCCGGAAAACGGAAACAGCCAGCGTAATGAAAACAACCAAGGTAAAGAAAACGGCCAAAATAACGAGAGCAGCCAAAGTAAGGAGAATGGCCGGGAGCAGGGAGACCTTCAGGAGAACGGAGTTAATAATTCGAGCTCCGGTGGGGATTTGAGCTCCGGTGGGAATTCAGGGTCTGGTGATACTGCCGGCAACAGCGCCGGAGCAGCGACCATTCAATTCCCCCGCCCGGCAAGAATTAGCAGTACCGCCGTGAATCTTCGTTCCGGACCCGGTTCCGACACTGTTGTCCTGACCAAGCTTGGTCAGGGTACCTGGGTTGAGGCTCAGCGCCAGGAAGGGAGTTGGCTGGAAGTTAAACTCTCCGATGGGACAATGGGCTGGGTAGCCGGTTGGCTGGTGAAATTCGTTGGAAAAACCAACCGCATTGAATTGCGGGTAGAGACCGGGGAACTGAATAAGGTAACAATCATGGGGAGCGAGCCCCTGGTGTATGAAACTGCTGAGAAGCAGGAACCCAACCGGCTGATGGTTAAAATTTTTGAGGCCGGGCTTTCCGGAACTGCCCAGGAAATTGCGGGAGGACAGCAGGGCTTGGTCAAGGTAACTTCCGGGCTGGCTGAAGGCGATACCACATCAGTACAGATTAATCTGGAATTGGAACCTGGTGTTAAATGGATGGCAAAGCCGGGAGACAGTGACAAAATGATGGTTTTAGTCCCGGGAGACAGTCAGGATAGCGGCCAGGCCGGAAACGGGACTGGAAACAGTCAGAGTGAAGCCGGTCTAAACCTTCGCACAGTGGTTATTGACCCGGGCCATGGGGGAATTGACCCCGGGGCTATTGGGCCTAATAAGCTTCAGGAAAAGGATGTTACTTTTGATATCAGCAAGCGGGTGGGGCAGAAGTTGGAGGCCGCGGGATACCGGGTGGTTTATACCCGCACAGATGATACTAAGATTTCCTTAGCTCGCAGGCCTGCTATTGCGGCGGAGAACAATGCAGAGATCTTTGTAAGCATCCATGCCAATTCTTCGGAAAGCCCCCTGACTAACGGTACCTCGACTTATTATTACGCTCCGGCCGGTATTCCCAATTTGGCAGCCCAGGAGGCTGAGCGCAAGCGGCTGGCCCAAACCGTGCAAAGCCGGATGATTGCGGCAGTGGGAAGAAAAGACCTTGGTATAATGCAGGCGAACTTTGCGGTGTTGCGTGGTACGGCAATGCCCTCCATTCTGGTAGAAACGGCCTATTTGAGCTACCGGGAAGAGGAGGCCCTGCTTTCCCGGGAGGATATTAGGGAGCAATTTGCCCAGGCTATTTTTGAAGGAATTAAACAGTACTTTGGTGAAAGTACACCGGCACAATAGATGAAATTACACCGGCCCAATAGATTAAAGTACACCGGTCCAATGGATCAAAGCAGGCCACTCTATGAATAAGCTGTTAGACTCCGCCTTGTTCGGGCGGGGTTTATTTTTTTTCGTATAATTTGCAGGAATTTTTCTCAGGATAGAGAATAAGGTAGGGAAAACAGAAATGGAACTAAGGACTGGGCCACTAAGGACTGAGCCATAGTGCCAGGACTTTTGTTTCCTAGGAATGAAGAGAATTCCGTGGGGTGATTGAGATTGAAAGAAATGCCCATTGAGCTGAACCGCAAAAACGGTATTCCCATTTACCTGCAGTTAAAAGAACAGATTAAGCG
>JAJZTU010000225.1 GCA_021848765.1 Bacillota bacterium | reverse complement strand
ACAAGGTTTGCTAAACCCAGTATAATAAAGTTGTGAGTGCGAACAAGTGTTTTATGGAGGGATAGAAATGTCGGACAAGCTTAGAGCATTGGAGATGGCCCTGGGGCAAATTGAGAAGCAGTTTGGAAAAGGCTCCATCATGAAACTGGGTGAGGCTTCGGCTAAAATGAGTGTTGAGGTTATTCCTACCGGGTCTTTGGCTTTGGACATTGCCCTGGGTGTAGGCGGAGTACCCAGAGGCCGTGTTCTTGAAATTTATGGACCTGAATCCTCAGGAAAAACCACTGTAGCCCTGCACATTGTGGCTGAGGCCCAGAAAGCAGGGGGAACGGCTGCCTTTATTGATGCAGAGCATGCTTTGGACGCCGTATATGCCAGGAATTTGGGTGTGGATATTGATAACCTGCTGGTTTCCCAGCCGGACACAGGAGAGCAGGCTTTGGAGATTGCCGAGGCTCTGGTCCGCAGCGGAGCCGTTGATGTTGTGGTTGTGGACTCGGTTGCAGCCCTGGTGCCCAGGGCGGAGATTGAGGGGGAAATGGGCGATTCCCATGTGGGACTGCAGGCCCGCCTGATGTCCCAGGCTTTGCGGAAACTAACCGGGGCCATCAGTAAATCCAAGACAGTGGCTATCTTTATTAACCAGATTCGCGAGAAAGTAGGGGTTATGTTCGGTTCGCCGGAAACCACACCCGGCGGCCGGGCACTGAAATTCTATGCCTCTGTGCGTATGGAAGTACGGAGGGTAGAGACCTTGAAACAAGGTACGGATATGATCGGTAACCGGACCAGGGTTAAGGTAGTTAAGAACAAAGTGGCGCCTCCCTTTAAGCAGGCTGATTTTGACATCATGTACGGTGAGGGGATTTCCAAAGAAGGCTCGATTATCGATGTGGGGACAGAACTGGACATCATCAACAAGAGTGGCGCCTGGTATTCTTACAAAGGAGAGCGCCTTGGTCAGGGCAAGGAAAATGTCAAGGAATACCTCAAGGACCATTCTGAGGTTGCTGCCGAAATCGAGCAACAAATTCGCGAAAAGATGAGCGGCAGTGGGGCCAATCTGGTCAAAATCGGCGCTGATGCCGCAGATGAATAGATTGTGTTAGCAGCAGGGCTGGAGAAAAGATTCCTCCAGCCCTTTCTCAAGGTAATTCTCTATCATCTGTGGGGACACAATGTCTAAAAGGGCTAATGAGAGGGCAGAATATGGAAGAGCGGTTTACTTTGGACCACGCCAAAAATGTAATATTTCGTTATCTGAGCTATAGAGCCAGGAGTGAGGAAGAAGTAAAAAGGCACCTGTCCAGGAAGGGATTTTCCGAAGCAGTGGTGGAAACTGCTCTGGAGTGGGCCCGGGAGTACCGGCTGCTTGATGACTCCGAGTTTGCGGCCCGGTGGGTAGAGAACCGCAGGCTGCTCAAGCCCATGGGAAAAAGACGGATTGCTTATGAACTCAGGGAAAAGGGTATTCCGGAAGCTATTGTGGACAGCAACTTAGCAGGCTTCTCCGCAGAAGAGGAATACCGGTTGGCCTGCAGCCTGGTTGAGGGAAGGCTGAACAGGGCTACCAGGCCGGTGGCGCCGGAAAAGCTGATAAGTTGGCTGTTACGCAGGGGTTTTCCGCTTCAGCTATGTTATCAAGTAGTCAGGGAACTGGCGAATAACCCCCACTGGGCTGGTAAATTGTTAAATTCTTGACATTATACTGAAAGTCTTTTACAATTATTAAGGAGAAGAAACCGGAACTAGATTGTGATTACCACCCAGTGGTTTTCTTATATATTTTAGCTGCTTTCCTCTTGAAAGTTGGTTGTTAAATAGATCAATGAGGATAACAAGTTGTAAAGTATAGGGAAATACCAACTTTTACCTGGCACAGGGCCTGCCCTGTTCGTGGTGCGAGAAAGCCTGGTGGCAATCTGTCTAATTCCAAACCGAGTTTCTGCTCGGTATTTTTTATTTCACTGGACAATTAACGGTAATTCTTAAAACAGGAGGTGAAAAAATGGAATTTATTTATGCTTTGGTAGCTCTGCTCCTTGGACTGGTTGGGGGATATTTCTACCGCAAATCAGTGGCTGAAAAAGCTATTGCTTCTGCTGAAGAGGCTGCCAAAAAAATTGTTGATGATGCTAAAAACGCTGCTGAAGCAAAAAAGAGGGAGGCAGTCCTGGAAGCCAAGGAGGAGATTCTTAAACTTCGTAATGAAGTAGAAAAGGAGAACCGCGAGCGGCGCTCTGAACTCCAGCGGCAGGAACGCAGGCTGGTCCAAAAGGAAGAAATGCTGGACCGCAAAATGGAATCCATTGAGCGTAAGGAAGAAAATCTAAGCAGGAAAGAAGCAGAGACTGAGGAGATTAAAGGTCAGCTTAATGACCTCTATAAAAAGCAGGTCCTCGAACTGGAAAGGCTCTCAGGTTTGACCAGTGACGAGGCCAGAGCTTTATTGCTGGCTAATGTAGAGGAAGAAGTCAAGCATGAGGCTGCAGTTCTAATCAAAGAAATTGAGAATCAGGCTAAAGAAGAGGCCGATAAGAGGGCCAGGGATATTATTTCCCAGGCTATTCAGCGCTGTGCGGCAGACCATGTGGCTGAAAGTACAGTTTCTGTGGTTGCCCTTCCCAATGACGAGATGAAGGGAAGAATCATCGGCCGGGAAGGACGGAATATCCGTACTCTGGAAACCCTGACAGGGATAGACCTAATTATTGATGATACGCCCGAGGCGGTAATTTTGTCCGGGTTTGATCCTATCCGTCGTGAAATAGCACGAATTTCTTTGGAAAAATTAATTCTTGACGGCCGGATTCACCCTGCCAGAATTGAAGAAATGGTCGAAAAGGCGCGTAAGGAAGTGGATACCCAAATCAGAGAGGCCGGTGAACAGGCCACCTTTGATACTGGAGTCCACGGCTTGCATCCTGAGTTGATCAAGTTGTTGGGTAGATTGCGCTTTAGGACAAGCTACGGGCAGAATGTGTTAAAACATTCTACCGAAGTGGCTCACCTGGCCGGACTAATGGCCGCGGAACTTGGCGTGGATGTCCAACTGGCCAAACGGGCCGGTTTACTGCATGATATCGGTAAGGCCGTGGACCACGAAGTGGAAGGTCCTCATGTTCAGATTGGGGCAGACCTGGCCAAAAAGTATCGTGAAAGCGCCGAGGTAATTAACGCTATTATCTCTCACCACGGTGATGAAGAGCCGAAGTCCATTCAAGCTGTTCTGGTGGCAGCTGCGGATGCGGTTTCAGCTGCTCGCCCGGGAGCCAGAAGAGAGAGTCTTGAGAATTATATCAAGCGGTTGGAAAAGCTGGAGGGCATTGCCAATAGTTTTGAGGGAGTTGAAAAGTCCTTTGCTATTCAGGCCGGCCGGGAAGTCCGCATAATTGTAAAACCGGACAAGATTGACGACCTGGCTACCGTGCGCTTATCACGGGATATAGTTAAAAAGATTGAAGAGGAACTGGATTATCCCGGTCAAATCAAGGTTGTGCTCATCCGGGAAACCAGGGCGGTAGACTATGCGAAATAGGGGTTATTTACACGAAAGTTGATTACGCGAAATAGGTAGGAAAACTGACGACCTCTTCGGAGGTCGTTTTAATTTTTATGACTTGCGTTTGGCCCAGGTGTGCAGGAAAAATAACTTACTATACAGAATAGTATACTTAACAGAATAGTATACTTACAAAACTGTTTAGGTTAGGAAGGTGACGTCAAGTGCACCAGGAAATTGATAAAAACCCTGCGGATAGTGTTGGTTTGTTAGTTTCATTGCTGGTACGTTATCCGGAGATAACATCTATAAACTATGAACCTGAGCGCAAGGTTTTGCGCATGTCTTTTCTGATCGAGCAAGTAATATCCGGCGAGCAACAATTAAAGTTGATAGCCAGGTTAAAGCAATATCTGGAGGGACACGCATACTTAAAAGGACAACAGCCGGAAACTATAGAAGTAACTAATTTAACTATGGAAAGATGCACATTTCTGGAAATCTACAGAGATGTGGATACTATTACCAAGGAGGAAATCAGCCTTTTAATTGAGTTGCTGGTTGAGGAGTTTGGGGGATACTTAATTGTGGACAGTCGCAATAGTGATCAAGAAGATCAGGAAGTCCAGGAAGAACTGATTGGGCATATGCTGGATCATTTCAGGGTATTAAACCAGCGCAATAAGTTGTTTGCCTTCAGGGAAGACGGCAGGGTTTTAGTGTTTAACAAATAGTTAATCAGGGGGAACCAGGTATGCGAATCCTTATGCTTGGCGATATAGTAGGTAAACCAGGACGCCGGGCCGTACAAGCCACCCTGGATAAGGTGAAGGAAGAATGGGAGATTGACTTCACCGTTGCCAACGGGGAAAATGCAGCCGGTGGTAACGGTATAACCAGGGAAATAGCTGATGAGCTTTTTGATTCGGGAATTGATGTACTGACCATGGGTAACCATGTCTGGGATAAGAAGGAGATTTTTTCCTTTATTGATCAGGAACCAAGAATTCTTCGACCTGCGAACTATCCTCCGGGGACACCAGGTAGGGGCGCCGGGGTTTTTAAGACCAATAAGGATAAAATTGGTATAATCAGCTTGAGCGGGAGGGTATTCATGGGTGAGAACCTGGACTGCCCCTTCCGTACGGCTGAGGCTGTTACGAATAAGCTGAAGGAAGAGGTTAAGATTGTCCTGGTAGATTTCCACGCTGAGGCTACTTCAGAGAAGATAGCGTTGGGCTGGCACCTGGCAGGGAGGGTAGCTGCGGTCTGTGGTACCCATACCCATGTTTTAACTGCGGACGAGAGGGTTTTACCTCCGGGAACTGCCTATATTAGTGATTTAGGGATGACAGGACCCCGGGATTCGGTGCTGGGGGTCAATACTGAGACTGTGGTGAAAAAATTCTTGACCCAACTGCCCACCAGGTTTGAAGTTGCTTCAGGCCCCTATCAACTAAATGGAGTAGTGCTTACCGTCAATACTCAAACAGGGATAGCCACGGAAATCGTCAGAATCAGCATAAATGAAGAATAAATGAGATAAATTGTACGAATCTTTCAAAAAAAACAAAATTTCATTTTTCAGAGTAAAGGAATTCTTTAATTTATAGCGAATATACATTTATGGGAGAAATAGAAAAATCTAACCAGTCAAGGAGGTTGTGTTCATGGAAGTCTTGAAAGTCTCAGCAAAATCCAACCCAAATTCCGTAGCTGGTGCACTCGCCGGTGTTCTTCGCGAGCGGGGCGGTGCCGAACTTCAAGCAATCGGAGCAGGAGCATTGAACCAAGCGATTAAAGCAGTTGCTATAGCCAGAGGCTTTGTCGCTCCCAGTGGTGTGGATCTTATTTGCATACCAGCCTTCACTGACATTATGATTGACGGGGAAGAAAGGACTGCCATTAAGCTGATAGTTGAGCCGAGATAATCCGGATATAATAAGCCTAAAGCCTGTTTGTTGAAGGGAGACAAACAGGTTTTTTATTTGCTGTGATAAGCAGGAACCGGAGGTGAATGGGATATGGAAGGGAAAAAGCTTTTACAGGCTAAAAAGCTGCACGAAAGCATAGTTGTGGTAGATGCCCATTGTGATGTGCTGATGACCCTGATTGGAGAAGGGCAGATC
>JAJZTU010000007.1 GCA_021848765.1 Bacillota bacterium | reverse complement strand
GCAGGCAGCGGAAACGGGTATCCGGTCCATGAAGAGCAGTTGGTAAGCCCCCAGGCGCAAAATTTCCCTGATCCAGGGGTCCAGCTTTTCCAGGGGGCGGCTGAGAAACCTGCTCAGTACCCAATCCACCTTCCCCCTCCATTTCAGAGTACCGTAGACCAGCTCTGTCGCCAGCCCCCGGTCCAGTTTATTTAAGTTCTGTCCCTCCAGGACACGGTTAAGGGCAAGATTGGCATAAGCTCCTTCCTCCTCCACGGCATGGAGGACCTGGAGAGCTGCTTCCCGGGCGCTGGCCCGTCTTTTGACCTTTCCCTTGGGGGGCTTTGGATTCATACTATTCAGGACTCCTTTACACATTTTCCTGGGCTCTTTTATGCAGGCCCAGGAAATATTCTATAGCTTTTTCCACCCTTTGGCCATCTACCCAGGTATCATTACAGGGCCCATTGGGCCGCCGGTTAAGCACCCCCAATACAGGCAGGGGGTTGCTGTCCTGAATGCCGCTGGTCAAGTCCCGCTCACAGGCGACAGCCACCACCGCCCTTGGGTGGAACTCCTTGATAAATTTCCTGGCCAGGGTACCCCCGGTGGCTACCACTACCTTGACTCCATACTTTTCTTCCAGTTCCAGCAGCCTGTCCACGGAACACCGGCCGCAGCGCCGGCAGTTATGGGTATTAGCCGTAATCTTATGCGGGCAGTCATGCATCTGGAGACAATGCGGGGCCAAAACCAGCACTTCAGAGGGCTTGAAGGTGGCCTTTTCCGTCCGGACTAACTGGTTGTTTACCTCGATAAAAGAACTGCGGATCCTGGCTTTACTGAAACCTATCATCTGACCTAAAGGAACTGCCAAAGGAAACAACAAGTTAATAGCTACCCGCATGATGTTTTGCAGGCCGGGAACCGTCCTGGCCCGCCAAAGGGTCAGAATAACCCCCATGATTCCAAAGCCCACAAGGGCCAGGAAGCTGATTATTCCCCCCAGCAACAGGTAGAGAACGGTCTTTTCCAGCGGAAAATTGCGATGAGTAAAGAGATACCAGATCAGGCCCATTAGCCCTACCAGCACCAGTAGGCTTGCTGTGAGCAAGCCTACAAACAATCTCTTTTGGGGTTTTTGAACTGCGTCCAACAGGCTGAATTCCATATAGGCAGCACTCCTTAGGTCCCAGTAATTTTTAAGTTCTCCTGTCACATAGCCTCTAACCCAACCGGGTTCCCGGTTTCACCGGATGCCCCCGCAAAAACTCCTCCACGCTCATTTTGCGGCTCCCCTGCAACTGGACTTCTGTCAGCAGCAAGCAGCCGTTACCGGCTTGGACTACCAGCCCCCGGCCGGGTATTATCTGCAGTACCTTCCCTGAATCACCGGGAGCGGACCCTTCGTAAGCCTCCCTGGCTGCCATAGACCCACTGAGTGCCTGGGGAGCCGTAGCGCCGCCGGCCTCAAAGCTTTCCGCCTGCCAAACCTTCAGGACCCTGTCCCCTAAAGTGGTGTAGGCCCCCGGCCAGGGGTTCATGCCCCTGATGAGGTTCCGGATGTCCTCAGCTCCCCGGTCCCAGTCGATCCGCTCATGCTCCCGTTTCAGCAGTCCGGCATAGGTGGCCGCACTGTGGTCCTGGGGCGTACGGGGCGCCTGTCCCTTTTCAATTGCGTCAATTGTCTTAATGAGCAACCGGGCTCCCGCTTCCGCCAACTTGTCGTGGACACTGCCCACGGTATCATCTTCCGCTACAGGTATGAGTTGGTTTAAAATCATATCCCCGGTGTCCAAACCTCTGTCCATATACATGGTGGTCACCCCGGTCTCCTTTTCCCCGTTAATCACCGCCCAATGAATAGGCGCCGCCCCCCGGTACCCGGGCAGCAGGGAAGCATGGACATTTACACACCCGTAGGGAGGCAAGTCCAAGATCTCCGGAGACAATAACTGTCCAAAGGCTACCACTACAATCAGGTCAGGCCGGATTTCCTTAAGTTGGGACACAAATTCCGGACTCTTGATTTTTTCCGGTTGATATACCGGTATACCACACTGGGTGGCCTTTAGCTTTACCGGAGACGGAGTCAGCTGCCTTCCCCGCCCCTTGGGCCGGTCCGGCTGGGTAACTACTCCTACCACATCCCGTCCGCTCTTCACCAGGGCATCCAGGCAAGGCACAGCAAAATCCGGTGTCCCCATAAACAGGATCCGCATTTAGACCCCCCCTACTTCTTCTTGGCCACACTGGTAGCCTTATCCACAAACAGTATCCCTTCCAGATGGTCGATTTCATGCTGGAAGGCCCGGGCTAACAGCGCCTCGGCTTCCACGGCGTACTCCTGGCCATGACGGTTCAGGCCCTTAACTACAACCCTGCCGGCCCGGGGCACTTCTCCCAGCATTCCGGGGATGCTCAGGCAGCCCTCGGTGTCGGTTTGCAGTCCTTCCTGGGCAATGATTTCCGGGTTGATCATCTCAATCAGCCCTTCTCCCACATCAATGACAATTACCCGTTTGGAAATGCCGATCTGTGGTGCGGCCAAGCCTACTCCTTCAGCAGCATACATGGTATCTGCCATGTTTTGCAGTAGTTTTAGGATATTCTCGTTAATTTTCGGCACCGGTTTAGCTACTTCCTTTAAAACCGGGTCACCTATTTCGACAACTTTATAAACTGCCACCCGCTTCGTCCTCCTTAAAATTGGAATCACTATATCAAGGTCAGTATATCTACATCATAGCCTGGGGTTCCACATCTATGCTGATTTGGACTTCACCCGGTGTGGGACTGCTCCAGGCCTTAATCCCCCGTTTGACCAGTTCCAGCAACCCACCGGTTTCCGGGCCTTTCAAGGCCAGGTGCCAGCGGAACCGGTTGCGTATCCGGGACAAGGGGGCAGGAGCAGGACCCAACAGTTGGTACCCTTCCGCAAAATCCGCTAAAAGGGACTTGAAGACACCGGCCAGCCCATGGGCTTCCCGGATTAGTTTTTGCTCATCCCTGGCGGTGAATACTAACCGCACCAGAGAACAGAAGGGGGGGTAATCCAAGGTCTCTCTCAATTCAATTTCCTCACGGAAAAATCCGCAATAATCATGTTTTTGGGCGCTGACAATGCTGTAGTGTTCCGGCGAGTAGGTTTGGACCACTACCTCTCCCGGCTTGTTACCCCTGCCGGCCCTTCCTGCCACCTGGGTCAGGAGCTGAAAGGTACGTTCCCCGGAGCGAAAATCAGGGATATTCAGGGAAGTATCAGCACTGATTACCCCAACCAGAGTGACATTGGGAAAATCTAAGCCCTTGGCAATCATCTGGGTTCCTACCAGCACATCCACCTCACCCTGCTGAAAGGCGGTGAGAATAGCCTCATGTGCTCCCTTGCGGGTGGTGGTGTCCACATCCATGCGCAGTACCCCGGCCTGAGGAAAAATCTTTTTTAACTCCTCCTCAACCCGTTGGGTACCGGCGCCAAAGTAGCGAATGTACTTGCTCCCGCACTTGGGGCACACCTCCGGGTTGGCCTCCTGGTAGTCACAATAGTGGCAGCGTAAATTCTGCCGCGGAGCATGGTAGGTCAGGGCAATATCACAGTGCGGGCATTTCAGCACACAGCCGCATTCCCGGCAGACCACAAAAGTGGAGAAACCCCTGCGGTTGAGGAACAAAATGGTCTGTTCCTTCTTGTCCAAGCGGTCCCGGATTTTCCGGGCCAACAGTTCACTAAAGATGGAGCGGTTGCCCTCCTGTAACTCCTGGCGCATATCCACTATCTTTACTTCGGGGAGAGGCCGGTTGTCCACCCTTTCCCGGAGAGTAATCAGCCTGTAATTCCCGTTTTCAGCCTGATAAAAGGTCTCCACCGCCGGCGTGGCGCTTCCCAGAAGCACCACTGCCCCTTCCAGTTCAGCCCGTTTAAGGGCCACCGACCTGGCATGGTAGCGCGGTTTTTCATCCTGCTTATAGGAGCCTTCGTGCTCCTCATCGATAACGACCAGGCCCAATCTGGTAAAGGGGGCAAAAACAGCCGAACGGGCCCCTACCACCACTTCCACCTGGTTTTCCTTTATTCTCCGCCATTCATCATATCTTTCCCCCAGAGAAAGCCTGCTATGTAAAACAGCTACTTTACTGCCAAATCGTGACTTAAACCTAACCACCATTTGGGGGGTCAGGGAAATTTCCGGCACCAGCACTATGGCCTGCAAGCCCAAAGCCAGGGTCTTAGCTATAGCCTGAAGGTAGATTTCCGTTTTGCCGCTCCCGGTAACTCCGTGGACCAGGAAAACCTCAGGTGATACACTGGTGTTGCCTCTTATGTAAATTATTTTGTCGAGTGCAGAGTAGATGCTTTCCAGGGCGGCCTGCTGTTCTTCTGTAGGCGTGAGGGCCACAGAAGGGACAAAAGTCCTTCCCGCATAAGGGTCCCGCAGCACTTCTTCCTCGTAGAGCTCCAACAGTCCTTTTTGCACCAGGCTTTGGACTGTGGAGGCAGTAGTACCGGCCGCAGCCGCCACTTCGGAAACAGTCAGCCCGGTAGTCCGCGCCACCGCTGCCAGTACAGCAGCCTGTTTGGAAGCCCTGGCCCCCAACTGGACCAGTTTTTCATTGAGTTTTTCGATAGGAAACAACAGGCGGACCCCTGTCTTCTTTTTCTTCTGAACCCGGGAGTTCAAGAGGGTTCCCTCTTGGATAAACCCAAGCTTCTTCAGCTTGGCCAGTAGGGCGGAAGCTCCGGAAGGGCCTGCGAGACGTCCCACAACCCCGGTCTCCACCTCACCCCCGTGGTCTTCCAAAAGCTCCATAACCCTTTCCAGTTGCCCGTCCAGTTCCGGAGCCTCCGGGTCAGCCAGCCACCGGGAACCTGCAGGAGTAATTCCGATAAACTTTTTACCCTGAACTTTTATTCCGGCAGGCATTATACACTGCAGAGCCTGCACGTAGCTGCACAGGTAATGTTCAGCCATCCACCCGGCCAGCTCCAGCATAGCCTGGGTGAAAATAGGCCCTTCATCCAGAGCCCGGGTAATTTCTTTTACCTCAATTCCGTTTACCTCAGCTAGTTCTGCTTCTGTGCACAGGCCGGTAACATAGCCCTCCAGGGTCCGGGCGCCAAAGGGGACTAAAACCCTCATCCCAACAATATTTTTACCCTTGAGTGCCGGAGGAATCCTGTAGGTAAAAGCCCTGTCCAGCTTTTGGCTGGGAATATCAACATAGACCTGGGCATACTCAGCACCGGTGGTCATTGCACCCCTCCATACATGGATAAAGAAATTCAGGCTTGCCTTAAACAAAGCCTTTCCTAAATAGAATAGATTTCCGGGTATATTATATCAGATTTAAGGACACGAAAAAACCCAGAGGTTCAACTCTGGATTTCTGTTAAGACTGTGTAGTTTCACAAGAGTCCTGATTCTGCGATTTCATGTTCAAGTAGGACTGTGCCCTTTCATGGACTTCGTCCAATTCCCTGGTTGTACTGCGCATCATTATTAAGGTTGCAACCGCTATTACAACTAGAAACGCAATACCATATATCATACTCTCGCCACCTTTAGTCGCTAGACCGACTTATCTCTACTGCTCATCTCTTAATAAGGTATTTCGTCACGCTTAATCAAAATCCTCCTTTTGGATTAGTTTTTAGGCAAAAAACATCTTGAGGATTCACTGCTTTACGCGCAATTGGGCATAGTACAAAGTCATCCTCCGGGCCTTTATATACCCTCCCATGGCTAATTTGGGATAAACGGATGTTAACGAGAAAACATTTTTAATAATAACCCAAAAAACACTGTAAATGCAGCCCAAGTTAAGTACCGATAAATTATTTTTTACGAAATGATAGTCATAGTATAAATCTCCTGCTTGTCCGTTATCCCAACCTACATAAAAACCAAAGGGTCTAGAACTATTGATTTCAGAGGTGACGAAATACCAAGCGGTTGAATAAGGAGCATTTTTATCTGTGTAACCACTTGAAAAGTTATATCCCGAATGGGAATTCGCATGTGTTCTTACCCCTGAAGTCCAACCAACTAAAGATGTTCCAATTGACGATGTCCCCATATCTGAGTATAACTCATTCTGTAACTGTGTTCCATATACTCTATCACTATCACTTTGAAGGTTAGTGTAGCCATGCGTATCCCAATAACCTAAAACCATTGCTCCGGAAGCAGGCCCACAGCCCTCGTTTGGATGAGCAGAGTCGCTTTGGTCATCAATTGGTACCCCAGAAACTGACCCGCTAGACATAATACTAACATTTGAAGATATAATGCTTGAAGTGTTTTGGCTAGCTCCCCCATAACTTGTTTTTTTCTTCCGCCAGAAGCCTTGAAAAGTCAACGGCATTCTTTTTCGTTATTACGGGTTTTCCTGTATCCGCCTCAATTTCCCTGCGCGCGTTTCCAGCAATGCGTCCGCCCCTTTTTGCCACTTGGCGGTTCTCCTCAAATGTTGTTGGCTCAGAGGTCTTGGAAATTTCCGTGGTCGTAGCTTCGGCCAGCATATTCAGCACCAGTTCCAGCGTGGTCATATTGTCGCGCAGGTTTTCCTTTTTCAGACCCTTGAGCCGTTTGTACTGCCGTGTAGTCATGCCAGACCACGCTTTTGTGATTTCATCCGTGAGGATAGCGTATTCTACACCCTGTCTGACGCCCCGGTTATCCCATTCATCGGTGAGTTCTTTCCGCACTTGGATTGCCTGCAAACGCTGGTTAATCCATTCACGGCTGTATCCCTTTTTCAAATAGGTGGCAAGGGCGCGGTCGATAGCCAGTTCCGGATCAATGGTTTCCTCGATTCGCTCGCGCCCAACCGATGCCAACCACAGCTTGAACGGCTCCGCTTTCGGGGAGGGGATTGATTGTATGATGCGCAAAAGTTGTTCAGTATCAGCGACATCGGTTGCACGGCTTTTCCCGTCTTCAGCAGTCATTTTCAACTGCCTACAATTTGTAGTCAGTTGATTTCCTTCTTTTTTCATGCGCGTTTTCAATACGCTCCAATATTTTGCGGCTGATCGTTGCGTCGGTTGATCCGTCAGCACCGACACAACATCCACAACCGAAAAGTACCATTCTTGCGCTTCTTCATCCCAGGCTGTGCGGATTCTTTTAGCCTCGAACAATTGTATTTTGTTGTTATCCATCGGAATATCTCCCTCCATCTTTTTTCTATATCATGCCTGGTTCACTTTTATTGATAAATCATTAACTGCTCCGCTGGCACCTTGTTTTTTACGAGATACATGAAGCTGGATTGCATCCGCACCTCATCGTGCGAAATAAGCGCATATTCCCACGGTTTGCCGCTGTTTTCGGCGTTCCACTCGGTGACGGCGCGGCAGTATTCCTGTCCGGCAACAGCCTTTTCCTGCTATAATCCACGTTGTCGTGAACGATGATGTGCCGCACAATCTCATTTTCGACGCTGTCCGTTTTTGGGAATAGTGCAAAGTTGGTGTTGTACTCGAAGGTTTCGCCGCCCTCCTGCAATTCTGTTCAGATCTACTTTAACTCCAGACATGGCAGAAGCAAGCCCGTCAATGCTTGACTGCGGACGTTTTAACAGTATTTGTTCAGCAAAGTATCTTGATTGATACAGTGTGTACGTTTCCATAATGACCCTCACCCCTATCGTTTCACATCATCGCTCATTTCCATAATGTCGGCAATATCACAATTTAAGGCTTTACATATCTTCTCAAGTATCTCGGTATTCACATTTTCATTCTTGCCGAGTTTCGTTATGGAAGCAGAGCTGATTCCCGCAAGCTTTTGCAGGTCTTTCTTTTTCAAGTCTTTATCAATAAGAAGTTTCCATAGCTTTTTATAACTGATAGCCACTTTGCCCACCTCGCCTGATTTTTCAACCTAAATAGAACACTTTAATTATAATAGTAAAAACATGAAAAAACAAGAAATAAACGAGCAAACGCAGGAATTACTTAAATGTTCTATTGATTTTCCCTCGCATTAGTGATATATACGAAGTCATATAAGTAGGGTGTATGTTGCCGTCCTATAAAACCTCAGAAATGGCTTGAATACTGAAATATCTAACAGATTTATAATACCATCATCTATCTATAGTTCACCGGAACGCAGGCCAACAGCCTTAGCGTCAGGGTCTGGGAAGATCACCGGAATAGTTCCTAAATATAATATAAAAGCTATAGAAGTAACAATAAATTTAAACGCCCTTCTTTTTCTTTTGTCTGCTGCCCTTTGCTTTGCTAATTGATGTGTAATTTGTACCCAAACTTCTTCTTTTGGTGGAACAATTATTTTATCAGCTTGGGATTTGATGCTTTTCTCAATAAGATCGTCTAAGTTCAACATCCGCCTACCCAATTTACTTTACCTCCACTCCTTTTTTTCAGATAAATACTCTATCAGTATACTTTGTATTTTTGCTCTTGCCCTATTGAGACGGGACTTGACTGTCCCATCCTTAACATTTATAACTTCAGCCATTTCCTTTTCGGAAAGCCCCCAAAAATACTTCAGAATGATTACCTCTCTGTGGGTATCATCTAGTTGGTTTATTGCCTCATCAATTTTTTGATCAATTTCCTTTTGTTCTAAAACCTGCTCCGGCACCATATAACACGAAAAAATTGCTGCTCGGAGCCTTTTTAAATCCCTCCTTTTGCCTTTATAGAAAATTTCTACAAATTATCTCATAGTCCGACATTGTTCGGTTAATGGTTACAAAATGGAAAAACCCTTGCCAGGCAAGGGTTGATAGCTTAAAAAACCTTTCTTTCGTTAAAACCATTCCGGTTGCAAACTGCTTATTTTAAAGCATCCCCACGCAAAACTTCAGCCTTATCTGTCCTCTCCCAGGGTAAATCCAGGTCAGTCCGGCCAAAATGCCCGTAGGCGGCAACCTTCCTGTAAATTGGCCGGCGCAAATCCAGCTGCTTGATAATCCCCGCCGGGCGCAGGTCGAAATGCTGCTGGACCAGTTCCACCAGCCTCTCCGACCGCACCTTTCCGGTCCCAAAGGTCTCCACCATGACAGAAACCGGCCTGGCTACCCCAATGGCATAAGCCAACTGCACCTCACACCTGTCGGCTAATCCTGCTGCTACGATATTCTTGGCCACATATCTCGCCGCATAAGCTGCCGAACGGTCCACCTTGGTAGGGTCCTTTCCGGAGAAAGCGCCCCCGCCGTGCCTGGCCATCCCCCCGTAGGTATCGACAATTATCTTCCGCCCTGTCAGGCCGGCATCACCCTGAGGACCGCCAATCACGAACCGCCCGGTGGGATTAACAAAGTACCTGGTCCTGTCATCCAGTAACTCTTTCGGGACTACAGGCTTAATCACTTTCTCAAGCAAATCCTGGCGGATCATCTCCAGGGAAATATCCGGTTTATGCTGGGTGGAAATCACAATAGTATCCACCCGGACCGGCCGGTCATCCTCATATTCCACGGTAACCTGGGTTTTCCCGTCCGGGCGCAGGTAAGGCACAATCCGGTTCTTCCGCACTTCGGTCAGCCTTCTGGCCAGCTTGTGGGCCAGGGCAATAGGCATGGGCATAAATTCCGGGGTTTCATTGGTGGCATAACCAAACATCATCCCCTGGTCCCCTGCACCAATGGCCTCAATAGCAGCCTCGCTCATTTCCCCGGTCTTGGCTTCCAAAGCTTTATCCACACCCATAGCAATATCCGGAGACTGCTCATCAATGGCAGTTAATACCGCACAGGTATCACAGTCAAAGCCAAACTTGGCCCGGGTGTAACCAACTTCCCGGATGGTCTCCCGGACAATTCTGGGAATATCCACATAGCAGTCTGTAGTAATCTCTCCCATTACCAGCACCAGACCTGTGGTTACCGAAGTCTCACAGGCCACCCTGGCCATGGGGTCCTGCTCTAAAATAGCATCCAGAATACCGTCGGAAACCTGGTCGGCCAGCTTATCCGGATGTCCCTCAGTCACCGACTCTGATGTAAACAGTCTTCTTGCCAAGCCTCTCACTCCTTATCCCGCTGCCGGAGGATTACCAGCACCTGGTCCAGGATGGCCCCGGCCACCTCACTTTTGGGCATCATGGGCAATTCATGGATCTCGCCCGTGGGAAAGATGAATTTCACCATATTGGTGTCAGTACCAAATCCTGCCCCCGCTTGGGTGACATCATTAGCCACTATGAAGTCCAGGTTCTTTCTCCGCACTTTGTCACTGGCATGCCGGATCAGGTCATTGGTCTCCGCCGCAAAACCCACCAGCACCTGCCGCTGTTTAGTTTTCCCCAGTTGGGCCAGGATATCAGGGTTGCGCTCCAGTTCTAAAATCAGGTCTCCCTCGCCCTTCTTGATTTTCTGGCCGGCCCGCTGTTTGGGCCGGTAGTCAGCCACAGCCGCGGACTTGATGACCACATCCACCCCGGGGTAGTGTTCTGTTACCGCAGCGTACATGTCCCGGGCAGACTCAATTGCTACCAGTTCCACCCCTGGCGGGGCAGGAAGGTTGGTAGGCCCGGCCACCAGAATTACCCTGGCCCCTCTCCTGGCGGCAGCTTCAGCAATAGCAAAGCCCATTTTGCCGGTACTCCGGTTAGTTATGAACCTGATGGGGTCAATGGCCTCCCTGGTTGCCCCGGCGGTGACCAGGACAGTTAGCCCTGAATAGTCTGCCACCCCACACTGCTGTGCTTCAAGCTGATCATTAATATTAGTAACCACACGATTACTATATTCACCCGGCGTCTGTTGTGCGCTTGTCCCACTGTTGAGCACCCTGCCTGCGGTTTCCAGAATCTCGGAGAGCTCCGCCAACCGGCCTTTACCTTCATATCCGCAGGCCAGCCTGCCGCTGCCCGGTTCGACAAAATGATAGAAGCCGCGCAGCTTGTGGATATTCATCTGCACAATCGGATTAGCATACATATGTACATTCATGGCCGGAGCAAATACTACCGGAGCCCTGGTGGCCATAATAGTCGTGGTTAACATATCGTCCGCAATCCCGTTAGCCACTTTGCCAATCAGGTTAGCCGTAGCCGGAACCACCAAAAAAAGGTCTGCTTTATCAGCCAAAGCCACATGCTGTACTTCCCAGGCCTTGGGTTCGGCGAACATGTCCACTATAACCGGATTTTTGGACAGGGTCTGCAGGGTTAAGGGGGTAATAAATTGTTGAGCTGAAGCAGTCATAATAACCTGAACTTCAGCTCCTTCCCTGGTCAAAACACTTACTAATTCAGCAGCCTTATAGGCGGCAATCCCCCCGGTGACCCCCACAACTACGAATTTGTTGTGCCACATCATCATCACCCCGGCGAATTACTTGATGCCTATTTTAGTCCGCTCGTACGCGATTTTATCGTCGGCAATTTCCTTAAGGGCAACAGATACCGGTTTACCCTCTACCTTTTCCTCATACTCACCCTGCTCAGTCAGAGTCCGGGCCCGTTTGGCGGCAGCAACCACCAGAGAATACCGGCTGTCCACCTTTTTCATCAACACATCCAGGGATGGTTTGTTCATCCTGGCACCCCCTTATAAAAACGCTGTCGTCTGCTAGTAAGGTTTTAAACTGCTTAGTCTGCTCGCCCGGCACTTTTCCGCTGTTACTATGGCCTCCAGCTTAAGCGCAGCCGTCTCGACAGTATCGTTGACAATAATATAATCGTATTTACCGGCCTGGTCCAGCTCCCCGGCTGCTGCTTTCATCCGCTTGGCAATAACCTCGGTCGCGTCGGTAGCCCTGCCCTCGATTCTCCTCCTCAATTCCTCCAGGGACGGTGGAGCGATAAATACATAAACCCCTTCCGGGTATTTTTCCTTAACCTGAAAAGCGCCTTGAATATCAATCTCCAGGATGATATCCCGGCCCGACCGCAGGGCCTCCATAACCGGCTCTTTTGGTGTCCCGTAGTAGTTATCATAAACCTTGGCCCATTCAATCAGCTTATCCTGGGCAATCATGGCCTCAAACTGTTCCTGGGTTTTAAAGTAATAATGGACCCCTTCCACCTCCCCGGTCCTGGGTGGACGGGTGGTAGCGGACACGGAGTAACGGACCTGAGGCTGTCTGCTCATCAGGACCCGGCAAACCGTTCCTTTTCCGGCTCCGGAGGGACCGGAAATCACCAGCAGCAATCCCTGTGCAGTCATCAGCTTCCCCTTTCCGGTCTAGTCAGCAGGGTCATCATTATGGGAGACTTCCTTAGAAGCCAACCGGTGGGCAACTGTTTCCGGCTGAACTGCAGACAGCACCACATGGTCACTGTCGGTGATAATTACCGCCCTGGTCCTTCTGCCATAAGTGGCATCAATAAGCATTCCCCGGTCCCGGGCTTCCTGAATAATCCGTTTAATAGGCGCTGACTCAGGACTAACAATAGCCACAATACGATTAGCGGAAACAATGTTGCCAAACCCAATATTAATAAGCTTAATGTCCACAATAAATCCCCCTTCATAATTACTACTCCACGTTCTGTTAATCCTCTACATTAATCACTCAACATTCTGAACCTGTTCCCGGATTTTTTCAATTTCGCTCTTAATATTTACGACCAGATTGGTTATGGTCAAATCATTGGCCTTAGAGCCAATGGTATTAGCCTCCCTGTTCATTTCCTGAACCAGGAAATCCAGTTTCCTGCCCACCGGTTCTGACAGTTCCAAACTCTGTCTGAGCTGTTCAAGATGACTGGCCAGGCGGACCAGCTCCTCAGCAATGCTGCAGCGGTCGGCGAAGATTGCCACCTCTGTAGCCAACCTTGCTTCATCCAGGTTGATATCGGCCAGGTAACTCTGAATCCTTTGCAGTAACTTTTCCCGGTACTCATTCACTACCAGGGGAGCCCTTTCCGAGATGCCCTTGGTCCAATTCTCAATATTGAGCGCCCTCTGGAGCAGATCCTGCTTAAGTTTTTCTCCTTCTCTGCCCCGCATGATTACCAATTGCTGCAGGGCTTTTTCCAAAGCGCCTTTATAGACTGCCCAGAGCTCCTCCAGGTCATCCTCTGCCCGTTCAACAGTGATGACATCAGGATACCTGGGAATGAGGGTATAATCCACCACTTCCGGGCTGCCAACCACGTCTGCCATTTCCTTCAATGCATTATAATACGCCAAGGCCAGGGCTTTGTCAACTTTCACCACTTTAGCGCCTTCCCCTTGCTCCTCCAGGGAAACAAATACATCCACCCGGCCTCTGGACACCGTCTCCAGCATCAATTTCCGGGCACGGTCCTCCAGGGGAGCCAACTGCTTGGGCTGACGGAATACCACCTCGGCAAAGCGATGATTCACTGACCTCATCTCCACGGTAAACCGTTTTCCCGCCCCCTCATGCTCTCCGCGGCCGTAGCCGGTCATACTTCGTACCAATAATTTCACCACCCAATCTCCAGTGCTTTCCCTCCTAGTATAGGCAACAAGAATTATAAAAATAATATTTCGACTCAAAAAACGAAAATCCTTTGGGCAAATTCATTTTCTCCCGCCTTTTCTTGAGAATTTAGCTATTTAAGTAATAAAAGAGAATCCCGCTTCCGGGGACTCTCTCTTGCCATGGCTGAGCAGGGGGTATGGTTTAAAACTCCACCTTACCGATATTCTGCTTAATCCGTTCCAGGGCTTCCTGAATCCGCTCCTGCTCAATGCAGAGGGAAATCCTGAAGAAGCCTTCACCATGCTCACCATAACCATTGCCTGGAGTAACCACTACCCCGGACTTTTCGAACACATACTCCGCAAAAGAGATGGAATCATACCCCTTGGGAACAGGGGCCCAGACGTAAATGGTAGACTTGGGAGCTTCCAGCTTCCAGCCCATGCTGTTTAGTCCGTTGACCACAATATCCCGCCGCTCCTGGTAGACTTTGCTGATTTCCTTCACACTGTCCTGGGGTCCGGTTAGAGCAGCAATACCTGCATACTGGATGGCCTGAAACTGGCCGGAATCCAGGTTGGATTTCAGGCGGCCCAGAGCATTAATGGCCTGGGGATTACCTGCAGCCCAACCAATCCGCCAACCGGTCATGTTATAGGGCTTGGAGCAGGAACCAAACTCAATTCCGATTTCCTTGGCGCCCGGGACTTCCAGGAAGCTGGGAGCCAGGTAGCCGTCAAAGGAGAGGTCCTGATAAGCGGAGTCATGGCAAACCAGGATATCGTATTTTTTAGCAAAGTCTACAACCTTTTTATAGAAATCAAGGCTGGCAATAGCCCCGGTGGGGTTGTTGGGATAGTTCAGGAACATGAGTTTAGCCTTTTTGGCCACATCCTCAGGAATGGCATCCAGGTCGGGCAGGAACTTGTTTTCCGCTTTCAAGGGCATTATGTAGGGTTGTGCTCCGGCCAGGGCCGAGCCGGTCCCGTATACGGGGTAGCCGGGATCGGGGACCAGGGAAATGTCACCGGGGTCGAGGTAGCACCAGGAAATATGGGCGATACCTTCTTTGGAGCCAATGAGGGTAACCACCTCGGACTTGGCATCCAATTCCACATTGAACCGGTTTTTATAATACTGGGCAACCGCCTGGCGGAAGCTCAACATACCTACAGATGAGGGATACTGGTGGTTTTCGGAATTGTAGAGCTGCCCGGCAGCCTTGTCAATAATGTGTTTAGGAGTGGGACGGTCAGGGTCGCCTATTCCCAGGCTGATTACATCCACTCCGTCTTCTTTGGCCTGAGCAATCCTCTGCTCAATCCGGGCAAACAGGTAAGGGGGCAATTGTTGAATTCTTTTCGCTTCTTGAAGCAAGATTCTTCCTCCTTCACTTTTTTATTTCAGGAAATACTCACCCTCAAAAACTTCGGTTGCGGGCCCGGTCATATAAACATGGTTGTCATCAGCCCACTCGATTAACAGGTCTCCGCCGGCCAGGCGGACTGTTACCTTGCGGCCGGTTTTGTTATTCAGGGCAGCGGCCACTGCGGTCCCGCAGGCTCCGGTGCCACAGGCCAGGGTCGGGCCGGCTCCCCGCTCCCATACCTGCATATTGACTTCAGTGGGGGAAAGCACTTGGACAAACTCCACATTGGTCTTCCTGGGGAATAAGGGGTGGGTCTCCAGTTTAGGGCCCCATTCCCGGACCTCTTGTTCAGCAATCTTGTCCACGAAGGTAATGCAGTGGGGATTGCCCATGGAAATACAGGTCACAGCAAATTCCCTGCCGTCAACCTTAATTGTTTCATTGATTACCCGTCCCTCCGGGCCCTCCATAGGGATTAAGGCCCGTTCCAGTTGGGGTTCTCCCATATCCACCCTAACCCCGGTAACCATGCCGTTCTCCAGGATCAGCTGGGGAATGCGCATCCCGCCTAAGGTTTCTACATTAATCGTAGTCTTTGGCACAATCCCCTTTTCATATACATATTTTCCAAAACAACGAATAGCATTGCCGCACATCTCCGGCTCGCTGCCATCAGAGTTGAAAATACGCATTTTTATATCCGCTCCGGGCATCTCCGCAGGCAGAATCAGCACCAGCCCGTCTGCTCCCACTCCGAAGTTCCTGTCACAAACGGCCTTGGCCAGTTTTGCGTAATCAGGCAGGTTTTTTTCTTCCAGACAGTTGACCAGGACAAAATCGTTGCCAAGCCCGTGTACCTTGGTAAAATGCATAAATATTTCCTCCTTTGCTTGGTAAATATCTTATAATAATGAGTCTGATTTTGCAACCATTTTGCATAGGCTGAAAAATTGTATACAATAGTAGTGGAGCAGCGGTGTAACAATTGGCTTACGGCGGTGTAATAATTGGCTTACGATGGAGGTATGACAACTTATGGCATTTGACGGTCTTGTCCTGGCGGCAGTCCGCCAGGAACTGGAACAAAAACTGTTAGGCGGCCGGATTAACAAAATATATCAGCCGGAAAAAGAAGAAATTGTCCTCCACATCAGGACCCAGGGCGAAAACGAGAAGCTGGCGCTCTCCGCCCATGCCCAGCGGGCCAGGGTGCACCTCACTTCAGTGCAAAAAGAAAACCCCCAGTCCCCTCCCATGTTTTGCATGATTCTGCGCAAATACCTGGAGGGCGGAAAAATTACCCGGGTGGAGCAGCCCGGCCTGGAGCGGGTTTTAAAGCTTTATATCGAAGCCTATGATGAGCTGGGCTGCCTGGCTGAGAAAGTGCTGGTAGCGGAAATCATGGGCAAACACAGTAATATTATTCTCCTGGACCCTGACACGAATACCATCCTGGACGGGATCAAAAGATATACCCATGCTACCAGCCGCCACCGGGAAGTCCTCCCCGGAAGGGAATACATACCGCCGCCGTCCCAGGAAAAGTACCACCCTGCAGCCTTAGACCTGGATACCCTGCAGGAACTGTTGTTAGCCGCTCCTGTCGAATCCAGGGTGTCCAAAGTTTTGCTCCAGTATTTAGATGGCCTGAGTCCGGAGAGCTGCCGGGAAATCCTGGTCCAGAGCGGCCTTTCCGAGGAGCTGGTGGTGGACCAGTGCGGCCAGTACGAATTTCAGCAGATTTGGCTGACCCTGTGCAAAATCCGGGAAATGCTGGCCACAGGCAGCTTCAGCCCTACCCTGGTCCGCGATTCCGAGGGGCTGGCTCAGGCCTTCTCCGCTTTAGACCTGGAGCAATACCATCCTCTGCCTAAGGAACACGGCGCCATGAACCGGCTTTTGGACCGGTACTTCAGTGAGCGGCAGCTACTGGAAAGCATCAGGCAGCAAAAACACCACCTCGGGCAGGTAGTGGACGCTGAACTCTCCAGGCTGGAAAAAAAGCTGGCCCTCCAGGACGAGGTCCTGGTGGATGCCCGGGAAGCAGAAACCTACAAACTATACGGAGAACTCCTGACCGCCAACATGCATCTATTGAGCAAAGGAATGCCGTCCATTACCGTAACCAACTACTATGACCCCGAAGGTGCGGAAATTGATATTCCCCTGGACCTCCAGCTAACCCCTTCCCAACAGGTCCAGTACTTTTATAAGAAATACACCAAAAGCAAAAACAGCGCCCAAATAGCCAAAGAGCAGCGGGAAAAGATTCTGGAAGAACTTCGCTATCTGGAAAGCGTGCGTTCCAGTATCAACCAGGCCACCTCCCGGGAGGAACTGGGAGAAATCAAAATTGAACTGGGAGAAGAAGGGTATATTAAGGGGGTAGCCAAAGGGGCTGCCAGAGGGACCAAAAGTCCCGCTAAAGGAGCCGTTAAGGGAGGATTGAATAAAGCGGTAAAAGGAGGCGCTAAAGGTGCCGCCAGAGGGGCAGTAAAGGGCGGCTCCAAAGGAGGTCTGCCGGCGGAAACCCCGGTCCCTATGGAATTCCGGGTCTCAGGCGGCTGCACTGTCCTGGTGGGTAAAAATAACCGTCAAAATGACTACCTGACCCTAAAAATGGCCCGCCCCGAAGACCTGTGGCTGCATGTCAAGGACCTGCCCGGCTCCCATGTCATTATCCGCAGCCATGGCATGGAGGAAATTCCGGAAACCGCCCTTCGGGAGGCAGCCCAACTGGCCGCCTATTTCAGCCAGGCCCGCCACTCCGGGCAGGTACCGGTAGACTACACCTTGAGAAAACACGTCCGCAAACCCCGGGGGGCTAAGCCGGGCATGGTCATCTATGACCAGCAAAAAACCCTGTATGTCACCCCTGATGAGGCCTTAATCAGGAGCCTTAAACCCTAAACCAAGGAGGTTATCATGAACATCAGTCCCATAGCTTTTCAAATCGGCCCGCTCACAATCCGTTGGTATGGTATTCTTATGGCTGTAGCCCTGTCCGCCGGTACGGTGTTGGCTGTGCGTGCTGCCAGGCGGGAAAATGTGGATGAAGACCACCTGCTAAACCTTATCCTTATTGCTGCTCCCCTTTCCTGGATGGGGGCCCGGCTTTACTATGTTGCCTTCAATTGGCGGGACTACGCTGCCGACCCTCTGGAAATCCTCAAGATCTGGCACGGCGGATTGGCCATCCATGGCGCCCTGATCACCGCTGTTATAACAGGGTATCTATATGCCCGTAAATATGACCTGAACTTTTGGCAGTTAGCCGATATCACCGCTCCCAGCTTTATTCTGGGTCAAGCCATCGGCCGCTGGGGTAATTTCTTTAACCAGGAGGCCTATGGGTACCCTACCAACCTCCCCTGGGCTATGAACATCGCAGGAGTTTACCGGCACCCTACCTTCCTCTACGAATCCCTGTGGGACCTGCTGGTCTTTGGGCTGCTGCTGGTGTTCAGAAAAAAAGTCCCGGGACCAAAGGGACAGCTTTTTCTGGTCTACCTGAGCCTTTACTCTGTAGGCCGTTTCTTTGTAGAGGGCTTGCGGACAGACAGCCTGATGCTAGGGCCCTTCCGGACCGCCCAGGTGGTCAGCCTGGCAACCGTTTTTGCTGCCTGCGCCCTGCTGGGCTGGCGCAGGTCCCTTTGGCGGCGCGTTCATCAAGGCCACACACAGCGCCAATAGTCCGCAGGACCGGCTCCGGGTAGCCGGACTTTTTTTTGCGCGGCACAAGCTAAGTTTGCCTGATCACGGGCGGGCTTCAATGAGTTTTACCAAATCTCCCATTACGTTTTCCACAGAGATGATAGTAAGCCCGGCTTTGCGGACATTCTCCACAGTGCGGCGGTTAATATTGGCCCCGACCAATCTAACCACCAGGGGATTAAGGGAGTCCATCAGCGGACCGATTACAGGCTTGTCCAACCGCATATGCTCCAGAAGCAGCACCCTGCCATCGGGCTTGCACACCCGCTTGATCTCCTGCAGCCCCAAAATAGCATCCGGCACCGAACAAAATACACAGGTAGCAACTACGGTATCAAAAGTATTGTCAGGAAAAGTCATTGCCTGGGCATCCATTTCCAGGAGGGTAACGGGCGCTTTGGCTTCACCCAGTTTCTTTTTGGCCCTGGCCAGCATGTTGGGGCTGAAATCAATTGCCGTAACAGTACAATCCGGGGGATAATAGCGCAGGTTTTTGCCGGTGCCTACCCCTACCTCCAGGACATTGCCCCTGACCTTGGCAAAGAGCTTTTTTCTGGCCTTATCCGGGGCCAAGGCCTGCATGGGAGCGGACATAAGCTCCATAAGGTCAAAGAGATAGGCGGTCCGGTTATACCTTCTTTTGATTGTCTCGGTCAGTTTTTCATCCATAATATCCACCTCCTGATTAAATCAACTTCCTGCGAAACCGCTTCCTGCTCCGGGATACCTCCTCTTACCGTACTTACCTCTTAAGATAGTCAGGTAGTTTCACCCCAAAGTGCTTCAGAATAAAGGGCACAAAGTCCACAATCCTGGGCTGCTCAAGCTTTTGCTCAGTACCGGCAATAATCAGCGGAACACAGGAATCCTCCCAGTGCAGAGATCCGTGGCTTCCCGTGCCCGGATGAATGGGAGCCCCTTCCCCGTCGAATTCACAGCCCGGCTTCGCAGTACAGATTACATCTCCGGCCTGGGAGCAATCTAAAAGAGAACTGATCCGGTTGAAGGAGTCCGGGTAATCCCGGAAGACCAGCTTAAGGGAATTTTCCTCTACATACCCGTCCACTGCAGCCAAATCACCTTCCCAGTGCCATCTCTGCCCATACTCGTCAATCCCGCCCCCACCCCTGGTAAACCACAGCCTGGAATCGCCCCTGCTAATCACATATTTGTCCAGTCCGGAGGATTTTTCCTTCCACATTATCTGGTCAATGCGCCGGTCCTCCCGCAAGAGCTCAATAACCCGCTGCTTAATTGCTGCCTGGCGGTGTTCCCGCCAGCGGAGAATATAGACGTAGCTCATCCGCTCATTAGGGCAGATAGCGATATCCTTTTGAATGGCCAGCCTGCCCAGGCTCGCCTGCCTGAATTCGGCCAGCAGCGCCCTGAGGTCAATAATGCTCCCTTCTCCACCCTGCACCAGGCTCTGGGAGTGATCACCCGCCACCAGGAAAACATTCTCTTCCAGGGCCTTGTCCCAGGAGCTATATGCATTTAAGACCCTTTCCACCTGCCGGTCAGCCTTGATCAGGCTTTCCTCAATTTCCGTAGGTTTGTGCCTGTGGGCGTAACTATCGGTGTCCGGCAGGTAAATCAGCATGAGGTCAGGCTGTTTTCCCTCCTTAATCAGATAGCTGGAAATTATCCCGGAAAACTCGTCATTAACACCAAACCTGTAAAAGGGGCCTACCGGCGCCCAGAGCTTGGCATCTTTGAACAGCCTGGCGGGGCGGCAGAGTTCCCCCAATACCAGAAGCTTGGGCCCCATCAGCCTTCCGATCAGCTTGAACCTGGTCAGCATCTGCATCAACAAGGGGATTTTGGTCTCAAAGACATTGCGTCCCCGGAAGATATAAAAATTGATAGCGGCCGTGGACCAGCCATGGTCCTCCAAAATCTCATAAATGGTGCGCACCTTTTTACTCAACTGTTTAATATTTAAATTAAAGAGCAGGTCTTCGATAACAGTAGGGAGGCCTAATTTCCAAATAGCCCCAAAGCTGGCCCCGTAGTTGATAAACCGCTTTTCCCGCCGGCTAAACCATACAAAACCCGGCACCTGGTGAAAGTCAGGCCCGGTCCCGGTAACTATAGAGCTGGTGGCTGTGGGAGTCATGGTTGGAAAAACCGAGACACAGCGGGAGTAGTATTGTCCCTTCTCCTTGAGAAACTGGAGGGCAGGGACCAGCCCTCGCCGAAAACAAGACTCCAGAGCCTGTGGGTTCAGAGAATCAATAATGGTTAAAATGACTTTTTTCGGCCTGCTCCCGGTCATGGATGTCTCCCCCCTTTGCTTAACGGAGAATGTCTATCCCTACTTTAGATTTTTACAGATTTCTTCTGCAAATACAAGTTCTTCTGATTTTGCTATCCCCCTGCATATACATTAGTATTACCGGGAAGGAAATGGGGGATGAAGCATGAGCAGGTCCAAATCAGGTGCAGGTGTTGGCTTCCCGGGAAGACTGTTTAAGCCAACCGGGCCCATTACCTCCTGGCACATTGCCGCCACCTATATTGGCACTGTTGTCGGGGCCGGTTTTGCTTCCGGCCAGGAGATTCTACAGTTTTTTGCGGCCTTCGGGGGATGGGGGCTGCTGGGTATTGTTGTCGCCTCCCTAGGCTTCGCACTTTTAGGGGCCTTTATCCTCTATTTGGGCCAGCGTTTACAAACCCGCTCCCACCACCCAATTTTTATGCACACCTGCGGTCCTGTGCTTGGCAGGTTTATTGACGCCCTGGTTACCCTGTTTTTGTTTGGGGCCATGGTAGTAATGCTGGCAGGCGTAGGGGCAATCTTCCGGGAGCACCTGGGTTTACCCGCAGCCTGGGGAGTGGCCGGCACGATGGTTTTGGCCCTGCTTACCGTATTATATGGTCTTTCCGGTGTTATGGCTGCCAATACCGTCATAATACCTGTTATGGTTATTTTAATCCTGGGGATTAGTACCTATTCCCTGAATCATCATGGCCTGATCATTGCGGACCTGGCTTTTACCGCGCCGGGGTTGGCTGCCGCTCCCCACTGGCTGCTGGCAGCCCTGCTGTATATATCGTACAACCTGATTCTCTCCGTACCCGTTCTGGCTCCTATGGGCAAGGCAGCGCCTAACCCGGGAGTATTAGTTAAAGGAGCCCTGGTGGGCGGTTTGGTCCTGGGGCTGTTAAGCATGATGCTGACCCTGGTGCAGATGGCCCACTTCCCGAAAATCGCCCACTATCAAGTCCCCATGCTTTATGTAGTCCGGCCCTACTCTGAAGCCCTGCGAATAAGCTTTGCCCTGGTCCTTTGGGCAGAGGTCTTTACCACCCTCATAGCCGACCTTTACGGTTTTGCCACCCGCCTTTCCCAGTACAGGGGCTGGAGCTACCGGTGGACGGCGGCAGGCAGCCTCCTGACAGCAGCATCGTTTAGCGGTATCGGCTTTTCTACTCTGGTTGGGACGTTGTATCCGTTATTAGGTTATACCGGCTTGATTTTTCTGCTTGGCCTGCTGGTCAGACTGGGTAAGCTTATGCTTGGTAAAAAATTCTACTAGACAAAAATCTCGCTTAACCGCTTTCTTTGATAATAACCCTCAATTGACGGCATAATTCAGGCAATTTCTAACTTTACAACTTTGTGAAAATGACCACAATAACTATTGCCAAATCCGGGACTTGGTAGTATTATATAGGTAGAAGGTTGTTAAAAACCCGGCAAACTTCAGCTCTTGTCAAACTCATGCACCCCTATAACCTCCTCACATACGAACAGCAAGGGAATTCACCCATCCCTTGCTGTTCGTCGTTTTTTTTGGCTGTATCCTGAAGTTTTGTTCTGCAGACTGTTGTTCTTTCATTAGCTAAATCTTATATTCACCAAGTTCTTCTGCCAGCCGGTAGGCCAGTTGAAGCTTGGGCCAACCGGTGTCCTGGGTCAGGCCGGCGCTGGTGCTGAAAATATAGCCTCCCCCGGGAGCAGCGGCCTGTACGGCCTGGCGGACCGTTTCCCGCAGGCTTGTCTCATCAGCGCCCGGCTCCAGAAGGCTGATGTCCAGGTTGCCCATTAAACACAGCTTGTCCCCCCACTGGGCCTTAATAGCTTGCAAATCCATACCCGCTGCGGACTCCAGGCACTGGAGCCCGTCTATGCCTGTGGCGACCAGGTCAGGGAGAACCTTGGTGATGTTGCCGTCACAATGGAGAAAAACCGGTACTCCGGCCTGGTGCAGGGCCTGTACCGCCTTTTTCAGGGCCGGAAACAATGTGAACTGGAGTACTTGTGGTGAAACCAGGGTATTCCGGGCATAGGCGAAGTCGTCGGCAATAATTATCCCGTGTGCGCCCGCTTTTACCATTTTTAAGGCTACTTCCACCTGAAAGTCTTCCAGGCGTTCAATCAGGGCGGCAATTTTTTCTGTATTGTTCAGGCAGGCCATCAGGAATGGCTCAAAACCCATCAGGCTGGTGGCTAACTGGAACCCGCCGTCCACTAAGCCAAACACGAACAGGCCGGTGTTCCCGGCAAAATATTCAACCTGCCCGGTTGTGTAGTCATCCAGTTCCGGGAGCTGCAGGGTTGCGATACCCCGTTCCAGCTTAAAGGCCTCCCCGTGGTAATAGCTGCAGTCATGCCAGCGGGTAAATGTCCTCCCCCAGTGGTCCATGAACAAATCTTCTCCCATGTGCTGAAGGCCTGAAGCCACCGGTGACGGTACCTCAGGGGGCACAACCACCAGGTCGGCGTTAATTCTGTCGATAAATTCCCGCAAAGCTTCCCAGGGCCCGGTTGAAACTCCCACCACCCTTTCCACCAGGGTTGGAGAAATCAAGAGTTCCCCTTTGGGGACCCGGTCAGGCTCCCGGTGTTCTATTGCGGCTTGGACTCGCTCCCGTTTGGTCATGCTGTCTTCCTCCGCAGAATAATTTATCTGGCTGATCAGTTACGGTTAGGCTTGCCGGTCAGTTACGGTTTAGCTTGCTGATTTTACCGCAATAGTATTTGTTCCAAAGTCCCGATGAAATAAAAATACTGGTTAAGCATCCGCAATTTATTAGTAAAAATCAACATGCCCATCACCATCAAGAGGGCCCCGCTGATTACCGAAACATAGGGCAGATAGCGGGAAAACCTTTGAAATAGAGCGTTAAAGCGACCGATGGCTAAGGCAGTGACCACAAACGGTACTCCTAAACCCAGGGAATAGACCGCCAGCAGCAGCATGCCCTGCCCCACTGTTCCACTGGCGCCGGCATAGAGCAGAATGGCCGAAAGGACCGGCCCCACACAAGGTGACCAGCCTGCCCCAAAGGCCAGCCCCATGAGCGTGGCTGAGAGAAAGCCGCGGGATTCCGGAGTAATATCCGGCCTTTTTTCATAATACAGGAACTTAATGGGCAGCAGCCCGGTCATGTGTAATCCAAACAGAAAAACGAGTATCCCACCCACCTGGCGCAGCAAAGGCCGGTACTGGCCCAGGAACTTGCCGATCAGGCTGGCAGAGGCGCCGAGCACCACAAAGATTACGGTGAAACCAAAAATAAACCCTAAAGAGCGCGACAAGGCCATCATCCTGAATTCAGACGTGGAGGTTTCCTCCAGGTCAGTCAGGGAGGCGCCGGTCAAATACCCGACATAGGCGGGAATCATGGGCAGGACACAGGGAGACAGGAAAGAAATTATCCCACCCACAAGAGCGATAAGCAGGGAAATTTGTTGGGTTTCCGGCATGACCTTACCTCCGTCTCAAATGCTTAATACTGTCGTATCAAGTTTAGCAAATCCAGCATCTTTACTCAACTTCTTGCGGTGGATTGTCTAAAAAAGTTCAAATGTCTGTAAAGTATTTTAAACAGATTGATTTAAGAGCTCACATAAAATGTCTAACGCTTTGGGTAAATCGGCATCCGGGAGATTTGTCCAACAGATACGCAGGTGATGGGCTTCCGGCTCTCCGGGATAAAAGATAGAGCCCGGCAAAAAATGAATTCCCCGGTGGTGGGCTTCCGGAATCAGGCTGTCAGCAGAAAGTGCGGGAGGGAGAGTCAGCCAGAGGTGCATTCCTCCGGATGGCTTTTGCCAGTGAACCTGCGGGCTGAGTTTGGCGAATAGTTTTCCGGCCACCAGATCACTACGATCCACCAACACCTGATTTAATTTTCTAATGTAGCTTTTGAGCTGTGAGTGTTTGAAGAAGGGAATTAAAGCCTTTTGCAGCCATAACGGAGAACCCAAGTCAACAATGGATTTGGCAGCCAGTAACCGACTGTACACTGTGCCATCAGCGGCGATTACCCCCAAACGCAGTCCGGGAAAGAGGAATTTGCTGAATCCTTTAAGGTACACCACCCGCCCTGTCATATCCAAAGCTTTGAGGGGTGGGGGTAATTTATTCATCACGTTTCGCCTGGACAGAGTTAATTCACGGTGGGGCTCATCCTCGAGAATAAGAATATCATTTTGCTCCGCAAATTCTACCAATTGCCTGCGACGTCTCAAAGACATAACAGCTCCGGTAGGGTTTTGGTAAGTGGGAACGGTATAGATAGCTTTAATTTTAACCCGGGTTGACAAATCTTCCAAAATATCAATACGGATCCCGTCCTGGTCAAGGGGGATGGGTTGAATCGAAGCATGGCTAAACCTAAATGCGTCGATGGATCCGGAAAAGGCAGGCGTTTCCATTGCCAAAACATCTCCTGGTCCAAGAAAGGTCCGGGCAAATAAGTCAATTCCCTGCTGTGTTCCATTGGTGACAATCAACTGGTGAGTTTCAAACGGCAGGTCCTGTGCTTTGAGGTAATCGACGATGACCTTAAGAAATTCAGGATCTCCCTGGAAGGGTGCATAACTTCCCAAAGAAGATGAGTATTCCCGCAATGACTGTTGAATGGATGAATTTAACAGGGACAGGGGAAGCAGAGAATGGTGGATAGAGGCTGTGGCTAAATCGAGAATTCCGGGCGGTAAACGTACAGCACTCTGGCTCCAAAAGCTGGCCCGGGGAAGGTAATCCTTAATGGTTAATTGCCAGTCAAAGGGGTTAGCGGGCATTTCTTGGTGGACCAGGTGAAGCCCGTTGCTGTTTTGGTTTATCCATGGATTATTGGGTCCTTGGGGGGAGGCGACAAAGGTCCCTTTGCCTTGAATGGATTCGACCAGCCCATCATTTTCTAATAAGCGGTAGGCTTGAACAGCGGTTACCAAACTTATCTTCATCTGGTCAGCCAGTTGCCGAACGGAAGGTAATCTTTGGCCCGGTGCCAGGAGCCCGGAACGGATTCGTTGGGCGATAGCCAACCGCACCTGTTCCTTTAATGGTGTATTTGTTTGGCGTTCAATGTCGATATTCATTCTTCTCTACACCACCCAAGTGTTATAATCGATTGTTGACTGTTATGATAAGTAAATGCTTCTATAAAGGTATAATACAGGACTGTTATATATCAAACAAGGGGGTTTTGGACATGTATTTTGCTTATGCCATGATGTGCCTTATCTTCGGAACTACCTTTTTAGCTATCAAAATTGGAGTGGATGCGGGTGTCCCGCCCTTTATCTTTGCGGGTACAAGGTTTTTAGCAGCCGGCATTTTGATTATTTTGTTTTTTCGGCTGACAGGTAAGCAGGTAAGGTTATCCCGGCAAGAATTGCGGGATGCCTGCTTTGTCGGGATAAGCATGACCACGGTACTGTTTGCAACCCTATATTGGGGAGAACGGTATATTTCCTCGGGATTGGCGGCACTGCTGTCAGCCACGGCGCCCATGATAGTGGGCGCGGTACAATGGAGACAAGGTTCAAAAAGTCTGTTGGGAATGAAATTGGCCGGGTTGTGTTTAGGGTTGATAGGCGTCGGAACGGCTGTTTTTCCTGCATTAAACAGTGATGGAACTCTCAATTCCATGGTAGCCGTAGTTTTTATTTTACTGGCCCAAGTCACTTATTCCATTGGTGCAGTTCACTCTAAACGTGCTTTAGTCTCCGGTACAAATCCATACATATTTAACGCCTATCAGATGTTATTCGGCAGTGCAGGTTTGATTTTATTATCCGTTTTGCTGGAACCATGGCAAACCTTAAGTCTTAACTCCAGTATTATTAAAGCGTGGTTGTACCTTACCGTTCTCGGGTCAATCGTTGGTCACGGAACATATTACTGGCTTGTCCGGGCTACCAATCCGCTCTTTCCATCTACCTGGACTTATATTTCCCCGATTATTGCCCAATTTGTAGGTTACTGGTGGCTGGGAGAAACAATCTCTTTCCGCTCACTTGTGGGGTTGGCTTTGGTGCTGCTGGGATTATTGCTGATTAACCGGAATGTACGCACCCCTTCAGCATCCATCTCCTTCAACACGGATTAGGTTTGCTATACCATCTACAGCGGGCATGTCCTTGATTATGGTCAGAGCATCCCGGATGTTGCGTTCGGGCACCTCGTGTGTGACAAAGATCAGTTCAGCCATCTCTCCAAGCCTGCGCTTCCGGATTTCCGAACTCAAGGCTACCTCCAGGTTATTGAAAACAGCGGCGATACTGTCCAAAACCCCTGGCTTGTCAATGACGCTAAGCCGGACATAATACTTAGACCTGATGTCAGCGATAGGTTTAATGGGCTTATGGTCATAGCAGGTGCAGCCGTTGCGGCCGCGATGCCGGTACAGGATATTGCGGGCCGCTTCCATAATATCCCCGGTTACAGCGCTGGCGGTGGGCATTTCCCCGGCGCCCCGGCCGTGGAACATGGTGTCACCTACTGCATCCCCCCGGACAAAGATGCCGTTAAAAACATCATTCACCGAAGCCAAAGGATGGGCTGTAGGCAGAAAAGCAGGATGAACCCGGGCCTCAATGCTACCGTCACTCTCCTTGGCAATGGCCAGAAGTTTCACTACATAACCCAGTTCCTTGGCGCAGATGATATCCTGCTGCGTAATCCTGGTAATACCCTCCACATAGACATCCTTGAAAGTAACCCGGGAATTAAAGCCGATGGAAGCCAGAATGGCCAGCTTGCGGGCCGCATCCAGCCCTTCCACATCGGAAGTGGGGTCTGCCTCAGCATAACCTTTAGCCTGGGCCTCGGCCAGGACATCGGCGAAATCGGACCCTTCCCGGGCCATCTTGGTTAGCATGTAGTTGGTGGTACCATTGACAATACCGATAATTTGCTGAATTTTGTTGGCAGCCAGACTATCTTTCAGGGGCCGGATGATAGGAATACCCCCACCCACACTGGCCTCGAAAAGCAGGTCCACATTTTTCTCCCTGGCCACCTGGAAAAGTTCCTGACCGTCCTGGGCGATTAGGTCCTTGTTAGCCGTGACCACACTTTTGCCGGCCTCTAAAGCCCCTTTGACGAAGCTCAGAGCCGCTTCCACGCCTCCCACCAGTTCCACTACGATATCTATATCGGGGTCACCGGTGATCCCGGCAAAATTGGTGGTTACTATACCCTCCGGAATACCAAGCATCTTGGCCCGCTCCAGGTCGCGCTCCAGCACCTTGACCACTTCCAGGCGGGCGCCCACCTTCATTTCAATT
>JAJZTU010000224.1 GCA_021848765.1 Bacillota bacterium | reverse complement strand
TCTGGCAAGCCTTGTAAATAAATTTTACACTATTTTACACTTTTGTAAGGTAACTTTACAGTTTTCGGTATTCGATATTATAGTTTTTCAGTTTGCTATAAAGAGTGGGCCGGGAGATGCCCAGCTTCTTGGCTACCGAACTCAGGTTGCCGTTGCACATCTGCAGGAACCGGACAATAAGCTCACGTTCGTTTTCCGCCAGCATGCTTAAGTTAGTCTCCCGTCCGGTCCCGTGTCCGGTGATATATTCCGGAAAATTTTCCGGCATGATGGTTTTGCCCCGGCTTAAATTAATGGCCCGTTCCAGCACATTCTCCAGTTCCCGGACATTTCCCGGCCACGGGTAGCTGATCAGCTTTTCCATGGCGTAAAGGTCAACTTCTTTAACCTGTTTACCCATGCGCTGGCCTAACTTGTCTACAAAAAAGTTGACCAGAACCGCAATATCCTCTTTCCGCTCCCTTAAAGGCATAATATTAATGGTAAACACGTTCAGCCGGAAAAACAAATCCTGCCTGAAGGTGCCCTTGGTAATTTCATCCCAAAGATTTTTATTGGTGGCGGCAATTACCCGTACATCCACCGGAATTACCTTTTGCCCGCCTATCCTGGTTATTTGTTTTTCCTGCAGGGCCCGCAGCAGGAAAGCCTGCATCTCCAGGGGCATTTCACCGATTTCATCCAGAAACAGGGTTCCCCCCTCAGCTAACTCGAATTTCCCCGGACTCCCTCCCCGTTTTGCCCCGGTAAAAGCGCCCTCCGTATATCCGAAAAGTTCACTGCCTACCAGTTCCCTGGGGAGGGCGGCACAATTCACTGCAACGAAGGGACCCCGGCGCCTGAGGCTGGCATTATGCATCGCCTGGGCAAACAATTCCTTG
The DNA here is from genome assembly GCA_021848765.1 of Bacillota bacterium. Taxonomy (GTDB): domain Bacteria; phylum Bacillota; order Carboxydocellales; family JAJZTU01; genus JAJZTU01. Next base: position 4,771 of record JAJZTU010000224.1, on the reverse strand, counting down.
CCGGTGCCGCTCTCCCCCAGCAAGAGTACATTGGACATACTGGTGGCCGCAATCCTGGCATTTTCCACGATATTTTGAAAGGCCGGACTCTTGCCGATCAGGTCGTTAAAAGTAAATTTAGCTTCCGCACCCACCATCTTGTGGACTAACTGCCTGATGTTCTTGATTTCCTGAAGTATAGCCACAACACCTACGTGCTTCCCCTCAGTCCTGATCGGCCGGCAAGTGACTGTACAGTGGATTGTCCCTTTACTAGTTTCCAGGTAGATTTCCTCATCCACTCTGCTGCGGCCGTTGAGCATGATTTCTACCAGGGGGTGGTTCCCACCCAGGACTTCTGCTACCGGACGGTCGAGGAATTCCCCGTTAGGAAGCTCCAAAATCTGCCTGGCCCTAAGGTTCATCTGGGTTAACTTCCCTGAGTGGTCGACGGTAAGAATGCCTTCAGCCATGGTCTCGATAATGGTGTTTTTATATTCGTCGGCAATAGCCAGTTTTTCCAGGGCGAGATTTATGCGCAGGAGGTTTTCAATGGCGTTGGCCGCCGCGACCACCATCCCCAAAGTATGGGGATGGACTTTTTCAAAAGTGCCGCTCATATTGAGGACACCGGTAATTTCCCCGAAGGGGTTCCGGATAGGCGCCGCTGAGCAGGTCCACTCATGTGAGCCAATCCAGTAATGTTCAGCCGCAAAAACCTGCAGCGACCGGCCCGTCCATAAAGCCGTCCCAATTGCGTTGGTGCCCACCGCCATTTCGCTCCAGTTGCCGCCGATTACCAGATTACCTCTTTTGGCGCTTTCCCGGACATCTTCGTCGCCGGTTGTTTCGATAATATTGCCCTTTTCATCGGCCAGCACAACAACAAAACCCGATCCTTGAACCAGTTGGTATAAATCCTTCATTACCGGAATAGCAATTTCAATTAGTTTGTTTTTTTCCGTTAATATCAATTCAATGTCTCCGGTACACACTTTTATTGGCCTTTTAGCTTTAGGGTCGATACCCAGCGACAGGGAGCGCTTCCACGATTGGGCAATTACCGGTCTGACAACAGATGTGTTTATAGCTCCCGTATTAACCAGTTCAGCCCAGGCCTCATAAATTTGGGTTTTCCGGTTAGCTAGTTTTGACATCTTGTCCCCCACCTTACTTCTACTCCTCTACAAGTCCATTTTACCGGACGAAAGCCTTTCGGGCAACGCAAAAAGGGTGCAGAAGGTGTGAACCATCTGTACCCTGGAATAAGAAATTATCGTTCAAATATGCTTTTACCTTCGCGCCTTATGTTTTCAGCCAGGGATCTCCTGCCAATTCGTTCAACGTCCAGAATATCAATTTTAAGTACTGTATCTATCTCTTCTGCAAGTAGCCGGATGGAGTTAAGTTCCTCCGATGTCAGACCGTCGGCATACAGGGCAATGTCGATATCAGAATCCTCCTTGCAATCACCCCTTGCCCTTGAGCCAAAAATAACGGCTTTTTGGACCTTGGGATTACTTGAAACGGCCCTGACAATTTGCTCCAACAATTCTTTAGCAACTCCAAAACTCATATCATAAGTCAACCTCTTTTTTTATTCTCTCGCCGAGTCCCAACAAAACATCGTAATGTTTGTTTTTTATTTTAGAGTATATCTCGTCTGCCATCTTTTCATCATAAGTGTGGGAGGTTAGGTTGCGGTCCGTCATCATATCAAGCCATGCATCGCCGTTAAGTATAATACCCGCTCTAAAGCTGTCTTTGTAAACTTCCCTGGGTGTTCTCCCCTCAGTAATTCCCTGGTACTCAAGGTAAGCCTTCATAAGTTTCCATCCAAGTTCGTAAGTAAACTCAAACCTCTGGATAACACCATCTTTTATTACAGGCGAAGCAGGTTCCATATCCAGGCTTTCCTTAAGCCTCTCGAGGGCATTAAGATATAGCTCCAGTTTTTCCCTTAGTCGTTTTATGTCCATTCTTTATTTTCCTTTCAAAAGAAATGTCCCGGAGTAATGCCGCAAATTATTTATCCTCATTCTATCAGGGAGTTATATTTAAGTCAATGATTGGAAATTAGATAGCGTTAGTATTATAAGTCCATTCCTCCCGGAATTTTGGGGCAATATATAATAGTCCTATCCAAAATCCAGGAACTGTTAAACATGGGTCTGGTAAACCGGGAGTTTAATAATTGTTTTTGTACCCTTATTTAGGGCGCTTTCTATATCAATAGCGCCTCTGTGTTTTTCGATAATCCATTTGGCTATCGACAAACCGAGACCGGTGCCTCCGCTCTCCCGGATCCTTGACTTGTCACATTTATAAAAGCGGTTAAATACATATGGCAGGTCCTCAGTTGATATCCCCACTCCGTTATCTTCCACCATAACGCTTAGTTGATTATCCCCTAAGCAGCTGTTTATTTTTATAGTGCCTCCCGGAGGAGTAAATTTAATACTGTTATCGATAAATATACGTAAGGCTTGTTTAATCAGACTCCGGTCAGCTACCAGGGATACTATGGCATTGGTTTCACTGATAATCTCATGTTCAGAATCGATCAGCCGGGTTTCTCTTACCAGCTCATCGATCAGTTCATTCAGTGAAAATGCAGTTTTTTCAACCTTCTGGGTATCCTTATCGGCCCTCGCCAGGAACAGAAGCCTCTCAACTAATAATTGCATATTGTCTGCTTCATTCTTTATGGCGCTTACCGACTCATCCAGTGTTTCCCTTTGTTCTTTGCCCCAGCGCTGTAGAAGATTAGCATAACCCTGAATTACGGCAATAGGAGTCCGCAATTCATGTGATGCATCGGAGACAAACCGGTTTTGTTGCTCATAGGAAATCTGGATACGGTCCATCATTTCATTAAAGGTTTCGGCCAGCTCTTTCAGTTCATCATGGGAATCTACTACATTTAAACGGGTATGCAGGTCGCGGGCGGATATTGATCTTGCCGTACCGATCATATCGTCGATGGGTTTCAGCATTTTCTTAAGGGTTTTCCACCCCTTAATCACCATGAATAACACTGCCGGTATAAAACTAACTGTTAAGGCTGCCAATAGTACTAACAGGTACATTGTTTCCTTCTCTAAAGACTTGGATACCAAAATATAACTAACAGCTTCATCGCCTTGGACCGGATAGTTTACATATACTCTTCCGTTTGAAAAAAATAATCCTGAGGGGTTACGGGTTAAATCACCGGGAGGGTTATTATTGTCGTCCGTACTGTACGTAATTTCTTTTTGCCGGTTAAGTAAAGCAACCGTGACACCTTCAACTTTAGCAAATTTTTGGATTTGAGCTTCAGGAACAACGGCGCTCTCGTTTATTAAATCCATGGTAAATCCGGCGCTTTCATCAAGGGAGTTTTTGGCTTCATACAAAAGGAACCCCCCAAAGGAAGATACAATTACAATACTCAATATAAGGAAAATAACAGAAAAAGTAAAAGAATAAACAGTCACTGTCTTAAAAGTAATCGAAAACTTTAACCGTTTGCTGATACTGTTAAACAGTGTTTTGGCCAAACGGGGAATTAAAAAAGCGATTATTTTAACCAGCCTGACAAAAAGCCTGATTGCTAACTTGATACTTTTAGAAAAAATTTTTGCTTTACTCATGTTTGAATGTATAACCTACTCCCCTTACGGTGTGGATGAGTTTCACACCGTATTTATCGTCAATTTTACTCCGCAGGTATCTTATATAAACATCTACGATATTGGTGTCACCATGGTAATCAAAACCCCAAACCATCTCCTCGATTTTATCCCTGGTCAGTACTATATTCCGGTTTTCAACCAGGTATTTTAGCAGGTCGTATTCTGTTTTGGTCAGGTCAATATACTGATCATTGTAAACTACCGAGTGCTTATCCAAATCTATTTTTAAGCAACCAATTACAATTTGGTTGGGACTTGGAGACAAGGGCCTTTTTCTTTTCAGCGCAGTGCGAATCCTGGCTAATAATTCCTCAATGGCAAAGGGCTTAGTCATATAGTCGTCAGCCCCCAAATCAAGCCCCATTACCTTATCCGTGATTTCATCTTTAGCCGTAAGCATAATTACAGGTGTTTCCAGTGACTGGCGCAGTCGCCTCAGCACTTCCATACCATTGAGTGAAGGGAGCATTACATCCAGGATGATCAAATCATAATTGCCATTGACCGCCATTTCCAGGCCTGCCCGCCCGTCGTTCGCCTGTTCCGTAAAGTAGCCTTCATGCTGCAGCTCCAATTCAATAAACCGCGCTATCTTCACTTCATCTTCGATAATTAAGATCTTTTCCCCGGCCATTAGTTTACCTCCCGATATCCAATCCACCGGACAGCCGATTTGTAAACATTGGTCATCTGCCTAAAGCATTTGACAACAAGGTTGTAAAACATTTGACAACAGATCATGGAGCATTAGTTAATATATTTGCAAAGCATTGCCTGAGTTAATATTACCACGTTCAAAAGAAATAACCTACTGAACGTAGGTTAGTAAATGCAGGTTAGCGAATAACCAAGCCACCGCAGGTGAAATACGACCGGTGACCCGGGCATTATAACGGTTGTCTAAGCATTACAACGGTTGTCCAGGCAGTATAACGGCGGTTGTCTATTTGATCTCGTTGATGGCTTCCGTTACCTGGTTACTTACCGAAGTCACACAGGAAGAAACTTTATCGAGAGTGTTGTTAATCTTCAGGCCTTCTCCATCCGGCTTAACAAAGGAAAGCTTATGGTTTGTGATCATGGCCAAAAGGATAGCGGCAACCGTCAGGGGCGGC
>JAJZTU010000223.1 GCA_021848765.1 Bacillota bacterium | reverse complement strand
AAAACGTTTTCCCCGCACCGCTCATGGCCAGGACATTTATGTTGGCATTTTGCAGCCGGTAGGGATCCAACATAATCAACGCCCCGGAAAAAGCATCCAGCCCTAAAACTATGCCTGCATCGGCAAACAGGCCCGGTGTCCCGAAAGGATTGAGGCTGCTTAAAGCTTCAGTGGTAAACGTATGGTGGTTTTGCAGGTAATCAGTTCCCAACGGAAGCAGGCTCTTAAAAGCCTCAACCGGCTGCCACATGGCCCGTTTGGACAGCATTCCCAAAGAGTGCAGCTCAGCCTCTACATTTACAGTCTCCCTTTCCAGTTCTTCCGGGCTTGAGCCCTCTACCCCTATATAAAAACCCAGGTAAAACATCTTGCTGTCTCCCCGGGCTAATTTTCTCCGCAGTACTCCGGCATCCTCATAAACCTCCTGGTCATCCACATCCACCAGGGCCTGTCTCCGCCGGGCGCTCTCAATACTTGAACCGGAATTGACCTGTTGCTTGCTTAAAGCGCGCAGCATTTGATGTTTGAGAGTGGGATACACATGATAGGCAACCATGAAATTTTTATTGAGGCGGTAGAAATTATTCAGCCACCCCAAGGCAACCTGGTTAGGATAAGCCGCTACCATCAGCCCCCGTACATACTTCCCGCCGACTAAAAGCACATCCCGTTTGCCCGGCACCTTTTCCACTCCGTCAGGGGCCACCAGGTCCAATACATCCACCAGACCCCGGCGAATTAAGCCAACATTTCCTTCCTCAGGCTTTAACCTCAGTTCCGTATCTTCCATCCTTCCGGTTCACCCCCTGTCCACTGATCACGGGCGGTCACAATCAAAGCCGGTTCCCGGTAATTTTGCCGCCACTTCTGAACCTGGGAGGCCCGAGGGTTAAAGTAGTTATAACAGACCTCAGTCAACTCCCGGTCAGACAACCGGTGAAAATCCACGCCCATTCTTCTCAGAAATCCCCCTACCAGGGAGCAGCGCTCATCCAGTCGCACCCTGGCTTCTTGCCATCCATCCGTATCTCCGGCAGACCCTTTTTGTCCGGGAGCCCAAGGTATCACAATCCATTTGGGCCGGTCCATAACCCGCTGTCCTGCCACCAGTTCCTGCAGGAATATCCGGTACTCCAGTAAAAAGTCCCGTTTACCAGGATGTAATTCCTCCTGATATCTCCCATTGATTTCCGACAGGTAGCGCTCAATATTGCTGGTTCTGGGCCTCAGACAGATGGTGATGGGAAAGTCCAGGGCATTTAGCAAATGACCAAACTGCTTATTGAAACCAATCTGGTCGTTTAAGCCCATAAGGTCGACATTTGAGGAACCTATACCCAGGATGGCCCTAAAACCTCCGCCTGTAAGCGCGATGATTCCTTCCCGGATATCAATAATCTCAAGGAAATCACGGGTACTGGGCGGCTGATTTTTGTCCGTTCTTTTAAATCTGCCAAACACGCTATCCCAACCCTGCATTTAAATTTAAAACCTACTGCCTGGTTCTTCTCCACACCCAGAATGAAGGCTGAAAGTGGTAGGCAATCAACAAACTCAAATAATGGAACAGGTGATATCCCAAAGGCTTGGTAAGCGCCAATAACAGCCCTGTGCCAAGGGTTAGGCCTACCAAACAAATCACCCAATAGACAGCCAGGTCTAACAGGCTGAACAGCATAGCCAAAAACAGCGAGGCCATAATAATTCCTACATCCGGCCAGGTTAGATATAGCTGCCCATTACTCCAGACCTTATCGCTGTGATTCATATTCTTGGGTATTATATAAAGATGCTCCCGGCTCATAGTACCGCCGGCCCCCGCAAGACCCGGACCTTCACAAACATTGCCGTTACCCACTGCCTTACCATAAATGGCAATGTTGCCATGACTGTATAAATGGCAACTGCCGCAAAAAAATCCCCTACCTTGGTGTAGATGTCATGCCGGTTGCCCAGTAAAACAGCAAAACCAATAATCAATGCAGTCAGCTGGATGAATCCGGAAAACGTCCAGGCAATAAGTTCTTTTAACCACATCCAGAACCAACCGCTAGTCTCAGGGATAATCCACAGCAGGCAGGAAATGGGCGCTGTCAGAGTCAACAAATAAAGCAAAATCTCGCGGCTCTGTCCCACCAAGGCTAAAAGCATGGCAGATGCCGTAAGCACTATCATCATAACTATGTTCATCCCTAAAAGGTTCCCGGGAGAGTTGGAATAATTGAGGTTTGCCAGCCATTCACGAGCTGTTGTGGCCTCCAGAATCCCTGTTGTCAGCAGATTATTGATATAAATTACAAATTCACAGAAGTAAATACTGCTATTTACCATGACCATACCGACCAGAAACCGGGGAAATAACTCCTTTACCCGCGTCAAGGCTCCACTTAGATTGAAGGTCATTTCCCAAGTGGTCACACTGGCATACCCTGCAAAGACCAGGATGGAAAAGATATTGGCAATTAAAACATACTGCCCATACCAGGGAGCAATGGCCTCATTGTGCAGGGCGGATTCCATAACCACGAAAGTATCCATGATAAAGCGCTGGATTTCCACAAGGGCGGTGGAAAAAATTCCGTATACAACCTCCAGCAGTTTCCCTTTTAAATCAAAATCCGGCAAATCTCCTTCTTGCCGCTCTGGTACAGCTATCGCCAGCCAAAATATCATTTTCCCCAATAAAACTTGCCCTGCCATTTTTATCTCACCGCCTGGTAGACTACCCCTGCTAATATCTTCGAGGAAAGGGCCAGGAGAACCCCCAACATAATTACCACCACACCGGCTTTGCACTGTTTAAGGTTTTCCATGTTCCAGCCCCCCAGAGTCATTCGTGCACCAATCACCGCAAAACCCAACAGAGCTCCCATAGCCCCGATTATCATAACTATATCCGCTAACCTGGAGACCTTCTGACCAAACGTACCAAGATTTCCCTTCAAAACTTTATCCGCCTGCTGCCGTACTGTACCGCCGTCCCCGTCATCATCTTCACCGGCGGCCCAAGCTGCGGCCGGAACAAAGACCATTGTCAAAATAACGGTCAGTAGTAGCGCTTTGACTACAAGCCCTCTTTTTGCAATTAACTTCATCATATTCTCCTTTCCTTTTTCATCACTATGTCCGACTTTTTTCTATCGCTCTCCTTTTTTCCATTTATTACCACAAGACAGTTCCTATTGTAGCATTTTTTTGCAAATATCCCAACAGCTGGGGAGGTCAAATTTTCGCCCTATTCTGAATTAACCATATTTTTACATGTTCTTTCACTGTTTTACACCCTCATAGTACTTTTTTCTCATCTGTAAGGGGATTTTTGTTATTTAACCCCCAAAAGTCCTATTTACCAAGTCGCTCTTGTGCAAACCAGACGGCAATGTATAATAAAACTAGCATTTATGTATGATTTTAATTCTGTTGTGACATAAAGGAGTGAATCCCATCAAACACACTACTTCAAAGGGAAATGGCTTAAGTTCAAAGGAAGATTCCTGCAAAATACCCACAGAGACTGAACTTCAAAAACTTGTTGACCGCCTGTGTCAACATTATTTTAATTACCCCTTCGATGGCACTGTTCAATGGAGTAAGCGCCTTTCCAGAACCGCAGGCAGGTGTGATGTTAATTTCAAGAACGGGCAACTGCTGAAAGCTAAAATAATTCTTAGCCTGGCCTATTATCAAAATTATGGGCTGGAAGAACTGGAAAACATAATTAAACATGAGCTTGCCCACTATCATCTTTTTCGCACGACCGGCTCCAAGCACAGGCATAATTCAACTGCTTTCAAAAACCTGCTCACCTATCTGGGAGCTCCCCGCTACGCAAAACCTTTAACCTCCCCTGATCCAAAAGCAAATTCTACTTGTAAAAACAAGCCAATTTATGTTTATGTGTGCCCCACTTGTGGCCACCGCTATCCCAGGCGAAGGCGGATTAAGGGTTCTTGCAGCATTTGTGATAAAAAATACAATCCCAAGCATCTTTTAGTACTTGTCTAGAGGAATCTGTGGATAAATGTAGAAATGCTTACAGACTGGTTTCTGAGAGGAGCTTAGAAAATGCCCGCCAACCACATCGAATATCTTCATAAGGTGCACTAACTGACGAGCTCTTGGTTTTGCCTTAAGCAATACCAAGAGCTCGTGAATTTTTTGGGGTTATGTATGACATCGAATTTTTTAACGGTAAACAAGAACTTTCCTGACTAGCTGAACGTCCTGTTCGTTATTAACTACTACTATTTTCGTCATCTCACGCCTTTTTTTCAAACGCTCCCGCTGCACCTCAGCAATGAGCATGTCCAATTTCTGGCTGTAGCTCTGTACCTCAGGATGTTGTAAATTTAGACCATACTTTTCGCCCAGTGTAATTAAGATTCGTCTTTCCTTTTCTATTTCAGGAGTACTCAATGGTAAACAACCTCCTTTAAATAACGAATAATTTTACTTACTCTCCAATACTTGATTCGCTTATAGTAGCTCTTCCGTTCCCTATCATCTTCTGCGAAGGCCCTGGAGTCTTTCGTATCCTATGTTTGCCGTTCATCATCCAGAGCATAGACACTCTGGTATTTTCGTTCACCTCCTTGTCCGTAAATCAAATACATCCATACAGGATTTTCCTCTCCTGTGTCGAATTGGTAATTACCTGGTCCCCATTCCATAGCGAAGGGGTCGAAGAAGGCTAGCAAGGACCGATTGACTAACCTTTCCTCACCTCCTTAAACCGGGTAAAATAAAAAGCTCATCAAATGATGCTTCCGGGAACACCTTTAATGCCCCCGCAATAAAATCGCGCCCAGGTTCGTTATGACCTTCCTTAACCCTCCAAACCTGAACTCTATTTATACCCATTTCCTCAGCAAGTTCTGTATCATTCCAGCCTTTATATGCTTGGTATTTTTCAAATGCTTCACGGTTAAGTTTAATCACTTTGTTCCACCCCCTTTTATTTCGTGCTCGCAATATAACTATAGCACATTGATTGCGACACCGCAACAGGCATGCCTAAGAAATTTTTGCATCAATAACATCGCCTTCATTGCGTTAACGCAATAGCTTCGGTTATACTTTAGATGAGGTGTTATTATGGACAATATCAGTGAGAAAGAGCAACTAAAAGAATTCGGGCTTTGGCTTTCAAAAAGGCGGGAATCCTGTGGATATTCCAGTCAACGCCAACTCTCCTTAAAGTCCGGAGTAAGTCCTGCTACGATATCCCGAATTGAATCAGGCATCCAGAAAGCGGAGCCAGATACTCTGGCCAGACTTGCTCCATATCTTAGTATTTCTCATGAAGAATTGATGGCTATTGCAGGATACATCGATATTAGGGATGTCGAGCGTATAGTAGACCCCGCTCCTAAAGACCTGGAGGAATTCCTTAAAGAAAGTAACATCGAGTATGATGGAGCACCTCTGAGCGAAGAAGAAAAAGAGAGCGTCTTGGGCTTCCTGAAGCTTGCCATCGATACAATCAGAAAGAAACAAAATAAAAAAAAGACTTAATTACAAGGGAATAAAGTAAATAAAAAACTACTACCGTAATATTGGTAGTAGTTCTCATTTTCATGTAATAAATGGCTCCCCGGGCAGGACTCGAACCTGCAACCTACCGGTTAACAGCCGGGTGCTCCACCATTGAGCTACCGAGGAATATAGCGGTCCCA
>JAJZTU010000222.1 GCA_021848765.1 Bacillota bacterium | reverse complement strand
ACAGAACTCACAGCGGTTAGTACAGGCATTGGTGATATTCAAATATAACTTGCTACCCAACACGTAGCTGTACACATTAGATTTTTGCTGAGCGTATTTGCTTGACATAAAACCCCTCCTCTGATAAGTTGTCTTAAAGCCCCTTACCCGGGGTTTTTTCCTTTTCAGCACTTATCCTTCCCCTTTAAAAACCAAAACAGCTATACCCATGGCAACAACTGTTACTGATAAAATGACGGTAATATCCCGCACCAAGGAAAATTCCTGAATTCCCAGGATAATCTGCTTCAAAGCGTCTACCCCATAAGCCATGGGATTGCCAACTGCCACCAGCTTCATCCAAGCCGGTAATCCTGACACTGGAAATACCGCCCCGCTTAAAAAATACATTGGCATCACGAAAAAGTTCATTATCAATTGAAAGCCGTGAAAGGATTCCATCCTTGCTGCGCCCGCAATCCCACAGGATGTTAGGGCCAAGGACAACAAAAACATAACTGCCAGGCTTTTAAGAATCACAGGGATACTTAACTGTACACCTACCAAAGGGGCAAATACCAGAACCAAGCTGCCCTGCAGCATGGCAGTGGTACTCCCTGCGAGAGCCTTCCCGATCACCACCGAAGACCTGGAAATCGGGGCTACCAAGATCTCTTTAAGAAACCCAAACTCCCGGTCCCAGATAATGGACACAGCTGAAAAAACAGAGGTAAAAAGCACCGTCATACCGATGACTCCGGGAAACATAAACTCTACATAACCAACATTTCCAGGTCCCCTAAAACTGCTCCCCAGGCCTTTTCCCATGATAAACAGCCACACGGCGGGCTGAATCAGCGAAGTGATAATCCTGCTCTTATCCCGCCAGAATTTTAGGACTTCCCTGAGCCAAATTACATAAATAGCGCCTAAATCTTCCCGCATCAGCCCCGCCTCCCCCTGCGTCTCTGGATCAGGGCTGTGGTGGACTCAGCTCCTTCATCAGAACGGATTTCTCGCCCGGTAATCTTGAGAAAGACATCATCCAGGGTTGGCTTAGCGAGGGTAACCGTAAGAATCTCGCTGTCCAGTTCTTTAAACAGACGGGGGATAAACTGCTCTCCTTCGGTAACCTGAAATACCAAGCCCCCCAGTTCCTCTTGGGCAAAAATCCCCAACTTCGTTACCAGTTCCTTTTTGGCTAACTGGTTATTGACTGTTACCAGGCGAACCACATCCCCCCCCAGTGTCTCCTTTAACTCAGCCGGGGTCGCCAGGGCGACAATCTCTCCCTTATCGATTATCGCTATGCGGTCACAATTTTCAGCCTCATCCATATAATGGGTAGTCAAAAAAATAGTCAGTTTTTCTTTGACCTTTAGTTGGTGAATATATTCCCAGATAGCGTTCCTGGTTTGCGGGTCCAGTCCAACGGTTGGCTCATCTAAAAACAGCACCTTAGGATAATGCAAAAAACCCCTGCCAATCTCCAGCCTGCGTTTCATCCCACCGGAAAAGGTTTTTACCAGGTTTTTCTTGCGGTCGGAGAGTTCTATCAACTCCAGCACCTCATCAATTCTGGCTCTTCTGGCCTTACCCTCAACACCATAGATGCGCCCGTGAAAGTCCAGATTCTCCTCAGCGGTAAGATTATCATCCAGGCTGGGGTCCTGAAAGACCAGCCCGATGGATTTCCTGACCTCCCTGGCCTCCTTAACCACATCAAACCCGTTAAGTATAGCCCTTCCTGAGGAAGGCTTTTGCAGGGTACACAGCATTTTGATAGTTGTGGATTTTCCGGCCCCATTAGGGCCCAGAAATCCGAATATTTCCCCCTGAGCCACATCAAAACTGACTTCATTTACCGCTTTAACTCCTTTAAACTCTTTACTGAGCTTCTGAACCTCGATGATCTGCATAAGCCTCACCCCTGAGCAAAATATTCCACCGGCAGTTCTTTCATGAATAAGATTTCCCTGTTTGTCCTGCTTTCATTATATATGAATAACAGGAATATTTTCCACGCCGGGACATAGAGTATTTTGAGATATCTTTGAACGGAGGTGGAAGTAATGGGATGGCAAACTAATAACGCTGCTCCCCCGTCAAACTTGAACATAGGTGCGCTTTGGAGGGGATTGCTGGTAGCCCTGGGCTTAACTGTAGTTTTAATTTTAGTGTTGGCCATGGTCCTCCAATATACATCTTTTAAGGAAAGCAGTCTTCCCGGGGCAGGGGTCCTGGTAGTTGTACTCAGCAACCTTGTTGGCGGCTTCTTTGCCGGTCAGAAAGCGGGGAGCAGGGGTCTGTGGCATGGACTCGGTGTCGGACTCGCCTTTGCTTTGACCGCTATACTGGTGACCCTTGGCTTTTTTGCAGACTCCTTCACCTGGGGAGGTTCCTTCGTGAAAAGTCTCTGGAGTGCCGGCGGGGGCATCCTGGGAGGGATTCTGGGAGTAGGCTTCAGTAGATAAAAATTAAAAAAGCAAGCCCCGGTTCCCAGTGAACTAAGGCTTGCTTTTTTGTGTACATTACCAAACTAGCCCTGTCCTCAAAAACTCCCAAAGAGTAATTACGGAACCCAGTACAATAAAAAACAGGGCAAAATACAAGCGGATGCTGCGGTAGCTACCTTTTGAACCTCTGCGTACCTTTACCATACCCCTTTGCATCCGGAGCACCCCCTTCCCCTACATATTATGCAGGAAGTGGGGGACTATGACGTCAGTTGGGTCACTTGAACAAAGGTTTTTTAACACATTATGCTTTGTATTTTCTTCAGTCACAATGAGGCTCACTACCTGTGAGCCAGCCTTTTATAATGGCATAAGTTCAGCCTACTCCTGATTTTACATCTATCGCTGAAACCGGGCAGTTTTTGGAACATGCTCCACATTCCATACAACTGTTTTTATCCAAAATATTAGCTTTTCCCTCTTTTATGGCAAAGACATTATGGGGACAAACCTGTACGCACAATCCACAGCCAATACATTTATCCACATTTAATTTCAAGGTCACTACATCTTGCAAATACTTAAGCCCCATTATATTCACCTACCCAAAATTCAATATTTTAGATGCCACTAATAAACCAATACCTACGATTGATGCCAAAGCTGCAATTGGTACAGTGACTATAGTCTCTTTCAAAGTGCCGGATAAAGATGTATAGGTACTTGAACCAGTAAAATTCAGTGCTAAGTACGTAGATATTGAAAGTAAGAGTAGTGTGTTGCCTGCTATAACTAGCTGACTGTCGGGAAATAAAAACACTCCATTAATCTTAATATAGATCATAGTCCAAATTGCCCCAAGAGTTAACCCTTTCATAGCGAAGGATCTAAAAGGAATATAGGGCAGCAATAAGGGTACAAAAAGTGTTCCAATCAGAAAAGCTCCCAGATATGGAATGAAGTTTATTATACTGACTTTAACCGTGTTTAAGAAATCAAAGCCCCGGGGATTTATTAAATTTAATACAAATAATAATACAAATATAATTACCAAGTATTTCAAACTCGGAATCATCTCCATGGGTGTTAGGATTAACCTATCCCTACAACTAAACTTTACTTCTCGCATTTCAGGTGTTGTCTTTAAGCCGTTGTCCAAGAATTCTCTGATATCTGCAGCCCTTACAGGACCATATACTATTTTAAAACCAGTATTTTTGGTTACCTCATGGCCAGCAACTCCTGGCGCACCTAGTTGTGGCACTATTATCGTTCTATGAGATACTACTTTATCCAATTGAAGCCTGTTTATCCTATTACTGAGTTCATTAGTTCCAAAGGTACCTTTACCGGCGGCACACCAAACATTAATCCCTTTTGTATCCAGTACTATGACCCATAAATTTTGGTTATACAACTCCTTGCGCAGGATATCAAAAGTAAGCTTATAATTTGCAGTAACAAGGACAGGTGCTGTATCATCCGGATTCCCCACTGCATATAGACCAGGTGAAACAGTAAAAGAATAACGATTTATTCCCCATCTAACCATATAACCATCAATTTTGTCCCTAGCAATTAAACTGGTATTTATCCTTCTGATCTTACCTATAGGGGTATCAATGAACCCATCTACCCAGTAATGTTTACAACCTTCATCCATGTAAATTGCCCCGCTGACGTCTGCCTCAGGCAGACTCTCCTTAGGGCCTCAACAGTAATTTTGGTTATTATTTTTCATTATGATCCCTCTTTCAATCTATTAACGTCGATAATTATTAATTAAACTTTCGTATACCTGAACATACAGTAAACATTCACTCCTCTAATAATTCTTGCAAGTCCTCGCCATATTTAACCACCAATTCTGCCGAAAAGTCACCCAGTATGCGGCTTAAGACAAGCTCATGCCTGATGTATTCTCTGGTGATGGTTGCCAGGGCTAAATTCGTGGTCCAAACCCCCTTTCCCAATACATCAACTGAGGCCACCAGCACTTCTCCCTCGTCCTTTACCAAACCGATAAACCGGTCAGGCAGTTGACAGCACCCCAAATCAACTACAGACTTAAATCTGTTGAATAGCAGGTTCCCGCCTTCCCCACAGGCAGCAACCCTGACCTTTACCCCGCGTTCTTCCGCTGCGGCCAGACTTACCTTTAATTCAGCCATTTCCTGGTCCCACAAGGCACAAAACAGGTTTTTTTCTGCGGTCTCAATCATTTCCTTAGCTTTAATTAGGATGGACTCCCTGCCCTTGAGGTTCCACATGAAGGAACAGCATTCTTCCAGAGTGGCCAATTCCTTAAATTTTTGGTTCAGGAAGTCAACAGCATTGTTCAATTGAAGTATCTGCCGGTCAAATAGCTCTGCCGGTTCCAGCGGGACATACTTAACAGGTTCACCTAAGATGGCCGTAATTGCTTTCTTTTCTATCAGCTTCTCCAAGGTCTCGTAGATTTTTGCTCTTGGCACCCCGGATTGCTTGCTCACTTCATACCCGCTGGCAGGATGTTTTTGTAATAACCCGACATAGGCTTTAGTCTCGTATTCACTAAAACCTAATTGCCCCATTTTCTCGTAGATATCCTTCATCAGATCACCTCTTGTAGTTGCTACCACTGTAGTTACTATAATAATATGCGGACCGGCCCTTTGTCAATATTAAAGCAAAACAGCTTACCGGCAGTTTAGATAAAAACAAATAGCGCACCTCTCAGTGCACTATTTGTTCAGGTTTCCTAATCTCAAGGTTGCCTTGTGGGTCAATTCCGCATAACCCACTCCTTGTACCGGCTGACCGTTATAGGTGCTCCCTGCCGGTACTATTGTCGTTCCTTCGTAAAGCAGGAAGTTAATCTTCTGGTCGTCCATGGTGGTCTGGATCAGGATGTCAAATATCGCAGGACCGGACACGGGATGCTTAACCCTCCACCGCTTAGCGTACCTCCTCCCCTGAGCATCTGTCCAAAAATCAAGGGGAGTTAACTCAAACGTGTCTGTACAGTGAGTGGCCATTTGATCGTCCATCCAGCAGCACAGTGGGGTTACCACTTGTCCATTCTCCCAAATATTATAACAGATTATATCTACCCCATTATCCAGTTGAATACTAAACCATTCATAGCCCTGGCTGCCGGGAACCGGTCCGAAATTGCCAAACTGGTGGTCAAGCCACACCAAACCTTCTACAGCTTCTTCCTTGCCAAGCCCGGCATTTAACCTCCCGGTAACCTTAAAACGAGG
>JAJZTU010000006.1 GCA_021848765.1 Bacillota bacterium | reverse complement strand
CTTGGGCAGATTCTGCCACTAACAGCGCCTTAACCTGCCGGGCATGGTTCAGCAGGGCCTCCCCCGGAAAGGGCTGCAGGGTAACGGGGCGGAACAGTCCGGCCTTGATGCCCTGTTCCCTTAACATACGTACTCCCATGCTTGCGGCCCGGCTTACCACTCCATGAGCCACCACCAGCACTTCAGCATCCTCGACAGCTTCCACCCGGTGCTCCTCCACCTGGGGAGCGGCCTCTGCATAGGCCCTGGCGTAGTCACTGATTACCTCGAAGAGTTCCTCCTCGGTATTATAGGTATTGCGGATATGTACCGGCTCACGCTCTGCTCCCGGCTTTCCGTCCCGGCCCACAAAGGCTTCCGGCTCTACCAGCTCAATACCGCGCTCCCGGGGATCATAGATTGTGAGGGATTCCCGCATCTTGGCCTGATACCCGTCACCCAGGATAAAGGTAGGAAACCGGTATTTCCAGGCCGTGTTAAAGGCTTTGACAGTATAATCGAAGAGTTCCTGGTGGCCGGCGGTGGAATAGACAATCCGCAAACCCTCGCCATTGCCTCCGAAACAAGTCAGGGTCACTTCCTGCTGGGAGTAAATTACCGTAGCCGTAGAGGGCCCGCCCCGCTGTTGGACAACCACCACTACCGGAATCCGCATCATTTCGGCCATGGACATGGGCTCCTGCATCAAAGTATTGCCCGGTCCGGCAGTGGCGGTAAAAGCCTTCTTTCCCGACAATACTCCTCCCAGGGTAGTAAATCCCGCTGACAATTCATCTTCCGTCTGCAAAAACCTCTTTCCATATTTAGGCGCCAATTTAGTCCAGTAGTGCATGATCTCGTTTTGTGGGGTAATGGGATAACCATACATGATATCAACTTTGGCCGCCAAGGCTGCCCAGGCAACCACTTCATTGCCGGTCATAAAGACCCTCTGTTCCCCCACAATAGGCTTTTCAACCATAGCTGTTTCCAACCTCCTACCCTAAACCGGCATGTTCCCATGCTTTTTCCATGCAGTAGCCTCTTCCTTTTCCTCCAGCAAACTCAAAGCGCTGATTATCCGGGGCCTGGTTTCCCGGGGGTCGATAACATCATCGATATGTTGTTTAAATGCCGCATCATAAGGATTGGCAAACTTCTCACGGTATTCCTGGACCTTCTGTTTCTTCAGCACATCTGGCTCCTGGGCTGTTTCCAGTTCCTTTTTATAGATAATGTTCACCGCCCCGTCAGGCCCCAGGACGGCAATCTCCGCCGTAGGCCAGGCTAACACCAGGTCCGCGCCCAGGTGTTTGCTGCACATGGCGATATAGGCTCCACCATAGGCCTTCCTAATGATTACAGTAATTTTCGGTACCGTAGCCTCTGAGTAAGCATAGAGCAGTTTGGCCCCATGTCTGATGATCCCTTTATATTCCTCTTCCACCCCGGGCATATATCCGGGAATATCCACCAGGGTTACCAGCGGTATATTGAAAGCATCACAGAAGCGAATGAAGCGGGCTGCCTTGTCAGAACTGTCACAGTCCAACACCCCGGCGTAAACCAGAGGTTGGTTGGCTACAATGCCCACTGTCCGTCCATCCATCCGGGCAAAGCCACAGATGATACTCCGGGCAAAATTGGCCTTCACCTCAAAGAACTGCCCGTCATCTACAAGAACCTCAATAATCCGGTTGATATCAAACCCGCGCCGGGTACTGGGCGGCAGAATTTTGATTAAAGAATCATCCATCCGGTTAGGGTCATCTGTGGGCTTAATCCGGGGGGGTTTGCTCTTATTGTTGGAAGCAATAAAGCCGAAGAGGAACCTGATTTGCTGGATACAGTGCTCTTCATTCTCGGAAAAGAAATCGGCATTCCCGGTAATTTCAGTGTGCACATGGGCTCCACCCAACTCTTCCTTGCTGATTTCCTGGCCGGTGACCTCCTTGACTACTCCGGGGCCGGTAATAAACATCAGCCCTGAGTTGTTGACCTGGAAGATAAAGTCGGTCAGGGCCGGGGAATACACCGCCCCGCCGGCACAAATTCCCATAATGGCCGTAATCTGCGGGACTACCCCCGATAACCGGGTATTACGGAAGAATATATCGCCATAACCACCCAGGGCGTCAGTCCCCTCCTGAATCCGGGCGCCCCCGGAATCCAATAAACCGATAACAGGCGCACCGGCCTTGGCTGCCAAATCCATGATATTGCAAATCTTTTTGGCATGGGCCGCCCCCAGGGAACCACCCATGACCGAGAAATCCTGAGCATAGACGAAAACCTTGCGCCCGTGAATTTCACCATAGCCGGTAATCACCCCGTCTCCCAGCACATGTTTCTTATCCAAGCCAAAATCTGTACACCGGTGCCGGGCAAACATATTCACTTCTACGAAAGTCCCGGGGTCCACTAAAGCCTCAATGGTTTTCCTGGGGTCACGTTTGCCGGATTTGCCCTGCTGCCCGGCTCCCAGGGCTTGTTGCTGCAGTTCTTGTAATTTGCCCAAGGCCTCATTCACTTTCGCCACTTCCCTCCGTTTTGGCTTATGCTAATTTACTCTCCCTGGGATCTCGGAACCATGCTTGCTGCCGGCTTAAATCATCCGCTCCTGGCCACGCCAGAAAGGCTCCTTGAGTATGCGCTTCAGCACCTTACCGGTAGCGGTCCTGGGGAAATCCTCCACAAAATTCACTGACCTGGGGCGCTTGTATCCTGCCAACCGTTCTTTGCAAAACTCCAGCAACTCCACCTCGGTAGCCCTCTGGTTTTCCCTCAGGATTACCATAGCCTTTACTTCTTCTCCCCACTGCTCATGGGGCACCCCAAAGACAGCCACCTCAGCCACACAGGGGTGCTGGATAATTACCTCTTCAATCTCAGCCGGGTAGACATTTTCCCCGCCGCTGATAATCATGTCATTCTTGCGGTCAACCAGAAAATAAAAGCCCTCCTCATCCATGTAAGCCATATCCCCGGCTGTCACCCAGTCTCCCCGCCTGGCTTGGGCTGTTTTCGCATGGTCTTTATAATAGCCGACAAAGGCTGACCTGGCGCGGGCCCAAAGCGTTCCGACCTCACCCTGCTTAACCTCGGTGCCGTCCTCATCCAGAAGCTTAATTTCGATACCGGGATTGGGCTTGCCAATACTCCGTACCTTGCGCAGTTGGTCCTTATGCCGCAGCGTCGTGAGAGCTCCGGTTTCCGTAGACCCGTAGCCTTCACTAAAACGGGCATTCTTAAAAAACCGGAGGGCAGCTTCCTTGGTCTTGGTCAATAAGGGCGCCGAAGATGAGCCCAGGGAGGTCAATGAGCTTAGCTCGTACTTGTTTTTCACCTCATCAGGCAGTTCCAGAATCCTCGTAATCATGGTCGGGACCATGGAGGTAGTAGTCACCTTTTCATTTTCAATGAGCTGCAGCACTCTTTCGGGGTCAAACTTGCCTGTCGGGAAGATTATGTTGGTACCACCCACCCAGAAGGTAATTAAGGTAGCCCAAATGGAGTTGGAATGACAGATAGGCATAATCGCCAGAAATACCCGCTGGGTTATGTCAATACCGTCTCTGCCGGACGTCCTGACCATAGCGTTCTTCACAATATCCAGCGTCCCCTTGGTCTGGATCATAGCGCCCTTGGGAAAACCGGTAGTACCGGAAGTGTAACCCAAGTAGAACAGGTCCTCCTCATTCAGGTCAACAGCCGGTTCAGATTCCGGCATCTCAACCAGCATATCCTCATAGTTGCTGCAGGTAGCCGGAGTATCTTCCCGCTTACCGACCACTATGTAATCGGCAGGGGCAATTTTCGAAAGTTTATCTTTTTCTTCCATTTCTGGCAGAAACTCACTGCCAAGGATTAAGGCTACCGAATCGGAGTTGTCTATAATATACAGCTTCTCTCTGGGCACCAGGCGAAAATTAATCGGTACGGAAACCACGCCAATCCTGGCCAGGCCGTGATAGATCTCCAAAAACTCCATACAATTGTTAAGGATAATCGAAACCTTATCCCCCCGCTGGAAACCCCTGGCTAACATGGCATGGGCAAACTTATTGGCCCGGGCATTAAGTTCCGTATATGTTAAGCGTTGTTCATTAAAGACAGCCGCAACCTTATCAGGGTAACGCCAGGAATTAATCCGTAAACCATCGGCCAAGTTCATAACAACACCTCCTAGCCCTAAGTAAGTTCAATCTCAAAAAGAGTTCTTGGTACTGTACTGAGCAATTCGTAACCGTCAGCGGTCACCAGCAAGGTATCCTCCAGCACAAACCCGCCCAGGTCAGGGATGATCAGCTTAGGCTCTATTGCCAAAACCATGTTTTCCTGTAAAATGATATCCGTATGGGGATCAATGGTAGGTGGTTCGTCTAATTCCAACCCCAGTCCATGCCCGATATAGTGGCCTTTCATTTTCCCAAAACCCTGAAAATAGTCGTGATAACCTGTTTCCCAGGCGGCCTTTTCCGACTCTTCATACAAATCCCGGGCGGCCACATTGGGCCTGATCAAAGCCAGTACCCGGTCCTGGATAGCCTTCACGGCCCTGAAGACCTCCTTCTGCCTGGCGGTGGCCCTGCCCAGGACATACGTCCGGGAAATGTCAGCATGATAACCGTGCCGGTTAAACCCCAGATCTATTATCAACACCTCGCCCTTTTGCATCTCTCTGGCTGAGGGACCCCAAGCCAGAGAGTTGCTCAGGCCTACTCCGGTGATAGTCATGGCATGCCCGGCAATTTGCCAGGTATTTTCCCCCGCACAAATGATTCCTTCAGAGTGCAAGGAGGCATCCCAGCGGCGGTTCCGGGAAATCCCCTCACATTCCAGGTTCCGCAGTGCGGAATAAACCATTCCGGCCAGTTCAATTTCTTTTACCCCCGGCCGCGCCTGGGCCATTATCGTATGATGGGCTGCTGCAAAAGCATTGGCCGTTGCCCTGAGCGCTCTGATTTCCCCGGCATCTTTCACCATGCGCTGCTCCAGAAGTAATGGCGAAAGGTTCACCGGTTGTAGCGGGGCCAGAGTACCGGCAATTTTTTTATAGATAGCTGCCGGGAGGTTGTCTTCAGTAACACCCAACTGCCCTCCGGTAATCCCTAAATCAGTCAGGACGCCTTTAACATGGCTGAGACTGCCACCCACCAGCAAGTTCTCCACCCAGGTCTCCCGGCGCACACAATCTTCCGCCCGCCGGATCAAAAGACAGGGTTCGCCCCGGGCCGGAATCACCAGATTACAAGGCTGGGCAGTTCCCGCATAGTAAAACACGTCCCTGGGATGCATGATCAAGGCTGCCACTATGTTTTTATCCTGCATAAGTCCTTGTAGGCGCTTGAGTCGTTCTAACCCCATGGTAAAGGCCTCCTTCTCCACTGCATATTAGTGCGCCAAAATGTCTTTTAAGAGCTTCCCGGCCATGGTGTAGGGGTCTGCCCCTTCCAGGACCTCCGCCAGTTCCTGATCCAAACGGCCGTTGTCCAATAAGCCCTTCTGTACTTTTAGCCTGATTTCATTTTCCAAGATTTCCAGGAGGTCACTCCGGAGCTTAGCTTTACGCGCTTCTGCCATCAGGCCGGTAGATTTCTGGTACTCCCGGAAGTACTCCAGAGTCTGCCACAACTTATCTATTCCGGTATTTACAAGGGTATTGGTGGCTAAGACCGGTGGTCGCCACACACCGGCCCAGTTATCCATATCCAGCATTCCGTTAATCTCGCGCACCGTTTTTTCTGCATTCGGCAGGTCACACTTGTTGACCACAAAGATATCCGCAATCTCCATAATCCCTGCTTTTATAGCCTGAACCCCGTCACCGCCGGCAGGTGTCAGCACTACTAAAGTAGCGTTACTGATTTTCATAATATCTACCTCAGACTGGCCCACACCTACAGTTTCCACCAGGATTACATCGATGCCGAAGGCATCCAGGGCGGTAATTACCTCTTTGGCGCTGCGTGCCAACCCGCCCAGGCTGCCCCGGGTAGCCAGGGAACGGACAAAAACTCCTTTATCCATGGTGTGCTGCTGCATTCTGATGCGGTCCCCCAGGATAGCCCCACCGGTAAACGGACTGGTCGGATCGACAGCCACCACTCCGACTGTAAGACCTCTGCGCCGGATTACCTCGGTGAGCCGGTCCAGCAAAGAGCTTTTGCCTGCTCCCGGAGCTCCGGTCACTCCCACCACAAAGGCCTTACCAGCCCGGGGATAGATCCGGCTAAGCAGCTCATTTTTCCCCGGCAGGTTATTCTCGATAATAGTAATCACCTTGGCTAAGGCCCGGCGTTCACCGGCACAAAAACGTTCCAACAGTTCGGTCATAGTGTTCACTCCCTACTCCCTGAAACTGAATTCAAGACTGCTAAATTGCTTCGACTACCATTGCTGTGCCCTGGCCGCCGCCGATACATAAGGTGGCCAGCCCCAGATTACTCCCTCTGCGTTTCATTTCATGAAGCAGGGTTACCAATACCCGGGTTCCACTGCAACCAATGGGATGTCCCAAAGCAATGGCCCCTCCGTTGACATTGGTTTTTTCGGGGTCCAGCCCCAGTTGGCGGGCGACAGCCAGGGATTGTACAGCAAAGGCTTCATTGGCTTCAATTAAGTCCAGGTCAGCCACTTGGAGTCCCAACCTCTTCAGGACCTTTTGGGTAGCAGGCACCGGTCCCACTCCCATAATCGCCGGGTCTACACCGGCTGAAGCATAACCTTTGATTTTAGCCAAAGGCTGAATACCCAAGGCCTTGGCCTTCCTGGCGGACATCAGCACTACTGCCGCGGCTCCGTCATTGATCCCGGAGGCATTACCGGCTGTAACTGTCCCGTCTTTTTTGAAGGCGGGCTTAAGTTTAGCCAGGTCGGCGCCGGTAACACCCTTTCTGGGAAACTCGTCAACAGCAAATTCCAAGGCCGGCCCTTTACGCTGGGGTATGCTGACGGGCACGATCTCCGCCTGGAATTTTCCGCCCTCGATAGCCTGCTCAGCCCGCAGCTGGCTTTGAGCGGCAAAGGCATCCTGGTCTTCCCGGGTAATCCCGAAGCGTTCGGCGACATTCTCGGCAGTAATCCCCATATGGTAAAGATTAAAGGCACAGGATAAACCGTCCTTGATCATACTGTCCACTACTTCCCCGTCACCCATCCGCTGGCCCCAGCGGTTACCGGGCAACAGGTATGGCGCCATGCTCATGTTCTCCATCCCGCCGGCCACAACCACCTCAGAGTCTCCGGCCAGGATGGTCTGGGCGCCCAAGCTGACAGCCCGCAGGCCTGACCCACAAACCTTATTGATGGTTATGGCCGGGACTTCCACCGGAATGCCCGCCCTGACAGCAGCCTGCCTGGCCGGGTTCTGGCCCTGGCCGGCCTGCAGCGTATTGCCCATTAATACCTCGTCTACCTGTTCAGCCGATACCCCTGCCCTGCTTAAGGCCTCCCGGATGACGATTTCCCCCAGTTGGGCCGCCGGAACCTGGGCCAGCGTTCCGCCGAAGGACCCGATAGCTGTCCGCACAGCACTGACAATAACCACTTCCCCCATTAGCCTGTACCTCCTCGCTTTGGTTTTCACCTTGCTTTACCCGCAATAACCTGATTTTTACCTTGATTACCGGCTTTAATCTGGCTTTTCACCCTACTTTACCTGCCGTAAAGCTGTGTTGGGTGTAACTATACCCTCCACACTGCTTCGCCTTTCCGGTTGAGCGGCAGTTTCGGGCTGGGGATAGGCCCACCAGCCGCGTCTAAAGGGTGGCGTCGCCCTCCAGGCGGTCGGCGCTTTCGGAATCCGGCCGGTCTTGGTAGTATAGGGACGTAACTCCTTGCCCAAACACCACTCCAATACCCGCCCCAGTTCCAATACCTCATCAATGTTCACCCCGGTGTCAATGCCCATTTCGTCCAGCATCACCAACAGATCTTCCGTAGACCCGTTGCCAACTATGTCACTGGGACAATAGTTAGGCCCTGTACCGATTCCCGCTACTCCGTCCAGGATAAAAGCCGGCTGGCCGCCCAACTGGCCAAGGGATGCCTCCACATGGGTTACTCCTGCCATAAGGGCTGCCAGGTAATTGGATAAGGCCATCCCCCGGGAATCATGGAAATGGGCCAGGTGGACATCTTCTGTGGGGAATTTTTCCCTGAGCCTGACGTAGAACTCATAGACCCGGTCGGGTGAGGCCTCTCCGGTGGTATCACAGGGAGTGGCTCCATCCACACCCAGCTCTAAACCCCTTTCAATAAACTCCAGGGTACGCTCCAGGGGCACCGGGCCTTCAATGGGGCACCCGAAAACACAGGCCAGCGCCAGGTTAATCTCGATCCCCACACTGTGGGCCATTTCCACCCACTTGGGAATTTGCTTCCAGTACTCCTCATGGGTGCGCCCCGAGTTACGCTTGCTGTGCGATTCTGTCAGGGACAGGGTAAAGGCCATGACATCCGGCCCGTACCCTTCTTCCTTGGCCTTGACAGCCCGTTCGAAGGCTTTATCGGACATGCCGTAACACTTATAAACCACTCCGGGCTTGCGGTTAATGCGCTTTAACACTTCCTCGGCATCCCGGAACTGGGGCATGTTTTTGGGATGGGCGAAGTTGGTTACCTCCACACACTTAAAACCTAACTCCGAGGCCCTGTTAATGAAATAAATCTTAGCTTCCGTGGGGAAAAAGGAGGTCTCATTCTGCAAACCATCCCTGGCAAACAGTTCAGTAAAAGTCACCTTTTTGGGCAGTTGAAGTTTCATGTTCTTCACTTCCTTTCTGATCAGCTCAGCAGGCCGGGACTCAAGCTGCTTTTGGGGTTACTTCTCAGGCAGTTTGACCATACTTTCAGGCGATTTTGGCATTCTCTTTAATGAAGGTGACAATTTGCTCCAGAGGCGTATCCGGACCGAAAACCACCGGTACCCCCTTAGCCAGGAGTTCATTGATTTCTTCCTTTTGCACGATGGTACCGCCGGGGACCAACAGAATATCCTCAGCTTTGTTCTCTTTCAACAAGTCCATGATCCTGGGAATTAAGGTCATATGGGCGCCTGAGAGAATACTCAATCCCAAAACATCCACATCCTCCTGGAGGGCAGCTTCTACCACTTCGTCAGGGGTCTGGAATAATCCGGTGTAGATAACCTCCATACCGGCATCACGTAAAGCCCGGGAGACTACTTTTGCCCCCCTGTCGTGGCCGTCCAGGCCCGGCTTGGCAATCAGCACTTTAATCGGTCTTAACATAGTCCTTATTCCTCCTTCATCAAAGAATCCTCAAGAAACCTTGCTTAAAAGATAGGCTTTTCCTGATACTCTCCGTACACTTCCTTCAGCGCCTGGATGATATCACCCTCAGTGGCATGGGCCTTAACCGCATCCAAAATGATTGGCACAATGTTCTCTTCACTGGTAGCCGCCCGCTTAATGTCACTTAGCAGTTGGTTTACCCTGAGATTGTCCCGGGTTTCCTTTAACCGTTTGGTCCGCTCAGTCTGCTTCCTGGCTGATTCAGGATCAGCAGTCATAATCTCCATGGTCAATTCTTCCTCAATGGTGTGCTTATTGACCCCAACCACAATCAGGTCACCGGACTCCTTGGAGCGTTGGAAAGCATAGGCGGCATCGGCAACCTCCTGCTGGAAGTAGTTATCCTCAATACACTGGATGTAGCCGCCCCGCTGGTCAATTTCCTCAATGTACCTCATGGCCTCCTGCTCCATTTGGTTGGTCAGGTGCTCGATATAGTAGGAGCCGCCTAACGGGTCGATGATATCACCCATACCGCTTTCCTCGGCGATAATCTGCTGGGTCCTCAGGGCAATTTGCATGGCATGCTCGGTGGGAATACTCAGGGCCTCATCATAGCCGTTGCAGTGGAGAGACTGGGTACCACCCAATACGGCAGCCATGGCTTCTATCGTAGTCCTGATTATGTTGTTCAGGGGCTGCCGGGCAGTACAGGAAGCGCCGGCGGTCTGGGTGTGGAAACGCATCCGCATGGACTCAGGCTTCTTGGCCCCAAAGCGTTCCTTCATTAACCTGGCCCACAGTCTCCTGGCAGCCCGGAACTTGGCAACTTCCTCAAAGAAATCGATTTGTGAGTTGAAGAAGAAGGAAACCCGGGGAGCGAACTGATCCACATCCAGCCCGGCCCGTATCCCTTCCTCAACGTAATGTACACCCGCCCCCAGGGTGAAGGCCAGCTCCTGTACTGCCGTACTGCCTGCTTCCCTGGTGTGATAACCGGAAACATTAATGAAGTTCCAGCGTGGTGTATGCTTGCTGGCAAAAGCAAAAACATCCCTGATTAGTTTCATGGAAGGCCGGGGCGGGAAAACAAAGGATTTCTGGCCGATATACTCCTTCAGGAGGTCAAACTGAATGGTACCGGCCAGTTTATCCCAGGCAATACCCCGCTTGTCCGCCAAAGCCAAGTACATCGCGTAGAGAATGGGGGCAGGAAAGTTGATGGTCATGGAGGTACTGATTTGGTCCAGGGGAATCCCTGCAAAAAGGGCCTCCATGTCGGGCAGGGAATCAATAGCCACCCCTACTTTGCCGACTTCACCTTCAGACCGGGGATGGTCGGAATCGTAGCCAACCAGGGTGGGAAAGTCGAAATCAACACTTAAACCGGTTTGCCCCTGAGCTAAGAGAAAGCGAAAACGCTCATTGGTATCCTCTCCGGTACCAAAGCCGGCGATTTGCCTGTGCGTCCAAATTTGCCCCCGGTACATGGTAGGATACACTCCTCTGGTGTAGGGGTACTCACCAGGGTAGCCCAGATCTTCCATATAGTTTAGATTCGCAACATCAGCCGGGCCGTACAATCTCCCCCTATCCAGGCCTGAAAGAGTTTTAAACTCCGTTTTCCGCTCGCCCTTTTTGGCGAGAAACTGCTGTAGGGTGGTAGTCTCCCAGCGCCGGGCCTCTTCCCTGATTTCCTGAACTTCGTCTCCCTGTGGATTCAGCTTGTTAACAGCCATGAATCTATCCCTCCTTATAGAAATGCTCCTTAAGCCTAACGGCTTAACATTTAGGAAATTATTTTCTACCCAGTACATTTGCAAAGACCGTGCCAAGAAAGATAGGCTTTCACTCAGGCAGATAAGCCCTCTGAACATATCCCGCAATGTTTACTGTTGCAAAAACGGACTGCAACACTGTAGCAAAATTGCTACAAATGTACGAATCGTCATAAAGGCAGAGAACAAAAGCATCTCCGATGCATTCGCTAGGATATGCTTTTGTTCTTTCACAGGGAACCCATGGTTCCCTATGACGCTTCGCTGTCACCCTCCTTATTGGAGATAAGGGGGTGCCCCCCTTAACAACCCCCTTTCTTAGGAATTTATATCCATAAAGCTGCTAATGGGGGTAGCGATATAAATTCCTAAGAAATAAAAAAGCCACCAGATCAAACAGGCGGCTTGGCGGTACAGTAATTGAAACATACTGTTATCTAATTAACTACTCTGACTTGTTTGATCCGGTAGCTTTCATTATGAGCGATTCCATAGGCACAAAGTGTTGCAGCTATGGCTGCCATGAGTTCTTCGTTGATAATGTCCTGCTTTGCTGCCCCGTTGCCGGCCGTCTCAACCTGTGAGTTGGTGAACTCTTGCCCGTTGACTATGGCCTGGTCCTGCACCGTCTGATTAGCTTCCACTTCCGGTACAGGTCCGGTTCCCGCCGTTGCTTCTCCTGCTGCTCTTACTCCTCTCGCCCTGGTTTCCCCTTCCAGGCAATATCCGGGGAGCTGCTCCGGCAAGACGCCGTCACGGCCACCCTGGCTGATCACCGTTACCGCACCCAGCCGCTTAAGCAGGGCCGGCAGAAACCACATGGACAAAAACACCGATCCCATGCCCAGAACAATTCCCGCTAACAATAGCGAGCTGACCAGTCCCAATTCGCTCATATTGTCCACTCCTCTCATTCAATTTCTGCCAACACATCCCCGGCATTGACACTCTGGCCCTCCAAGACATTGATTTTGCCAATTACCCCATCCTTCGGCGCCACCACATCATTTTCCAGCTTCATT
Organism: Bacillota bacterium; assembly: GCA_021848765.1. GTDB lineage: Bacteria > Bacillota > Carboxydocellales > JAJZTU01 > JAJZTU01. Next base: position 16,140 of record JAJZTU010000006.1, on the reverse strand, counting down.
GCCTCCAGGAGCAGAATAGTCTCTCCTGCCTTCACCGCTTCCCCTGTTGCTTTCAAAATCGCTCCGATAATCCCCGGCATCGGTGCTTTTACCTCACCGCTTCCATTGCTTTTTCTCCTGGTGTCTTTTCGCTCTGAAGTCACCACTGCCAATTGAGGGGCAGCTGAAGGCTTAGCTACCTGGCCGGTTTTTTCTTTCTGGTTTGCCCCTTTGGTAATCTCTTCTACCTGAATCTCGTAGCTATTACCGTTAACCACCACTTGAAAGAGCTTCATATAAATCCCTCCCTATAAGCTTAAAACCCATCCGCTTCCAACAGAAGATCATCAGGGTCCAGGGCTCGCCCCAGTTGGTCCCCGGTCTGCCATAACACCCGGCGCAAACCGGCATCCAGAAAAACCTGGTGGGCTTGTTCCAATTTATCTATACCCATCTCCGGCAAATCCCGGTATCTAAAGGCAGGCTGGTAATCAATCAAACTAATACACACCTCAGGGTCTAAAGCATAAATCCTTTGGGCTATCTGGCTAAACTCACTTAAAGTAATTAATTGGTAGTGATATGGAATGGCCAAAACAATAAACATCTTGTCCCGGTAATGTTTCAGCAAATACTCAACTGCCTGCCAGGATGTCTCCAGGCAGAGTTTGGCCAATTCCGGGTCATCCATCCCGGTTAGCGCCATGTAGGTCTCCGGGAACAATCCTTTTAAATCAGGTGAGATATCCGTTACACCTGCAGCATATAATTCGTCAATATAATCCGGGGTTAATATGCTGGCATTAGTATCCAACTGCAGTGATAAATCCGGTTCAGCGCAGATAGCTTTGAATTCCCGGAGAAATTGCACTAACCAGGGGCGGTTCAGGGTGATTTCGCCTCCGGTAACTGCTACCTTGGAAACCCCATATTGCCGCCTGCCCCGTTCCATGACCGCGGCTGTTTCCCGTGGGGTGGCATATTTGCCGATAGTGGAAAAAGCCAGGTCCCAATTATGGCAGGTGGGGCAGCGCAAATTACAACCCTGGGCAAAAAAGGTAAACTCCGTAATCTCCTGGGTCCTGATTGCCGTAGGGCCGGCAATACCGCCTTTATATCCTTGGAAATGATTGGCCAAACGTACCGGTTCTTTGGAGATAATCCGGGCAGGTTCTGTGCAGATTTCCATGCCTTCAGCTACCTTAGTTGTACAGCTTGGTTTCAGTTGCCCATTGACCAGGACAGAACAAGCGCCACATCCCCCCATTTTACAGGGTGCGAAAATATCGCCATGCTGTTTGGGATGGTGACTAACAGTATAACCGCTTGCCTCTAAAGCCTGCAAAATGGTGACTTGCTCCGGAACTGCCACCCTGTTTCCGTCCAGGGTAAGGTAAATTACTTTATCCTTATGGACTTTGCGCATAACCCTGGCCTGATTGGGACAAGCCGCAAAACATTGACCACATCCCGTACATCCCTTTTGATTGCAATTCAGCATAAACCTGCAAAACCCACAATTGGTACATTGCTCAGTTTTTTGAGCCACCAACCCTTCCAAGCCGGCCACCCCCTCTAACTTTTCCGGCATTTTCCCTACCCGGATCCGGCATTTTTCCCTGCCCGGACGCTAGTTTGAAAAAACCGGGATAATAGCAAGGAGCCTGCATTGTGCAGGACTCCGTGCCAGATACCCAGATAGGCTTTAATCCTTTTTGATTTCGATTTCGTCGTTGGTAAGCGGCTCCCAGGGATCGGGAAGAGTCATCTTGGGGTAATCGGCCAAGCCCTTGAAGGCCCGTTCCTTGCCCCAGAAGACACGGCGTACCCTTCTGCCTCTCTCCGGCAGGTCCACCCAGGGAATATGCTGGTACATGAGGGCATAAACCGCACTGCTTACTGCCTTGTTGACCAGGTGTTTGTCCATCATGCAGTTTAATACTGCCGGCTGGCCTTTTTCCGCAGCCTGGAAGCACCGGTGCAGGGCTGCCAGGTACTCGTCATGGCTGGTAACAGTTTCCCCGTAGCAACCAAGCTCCTGGGCAATCTTATCATAGCGGATAGGCAATCTCTCCTGGCCTAACTGGGTAGTGCCCATCCAGTCCTTACCTAAAGCGTCCTGTTCACCCAGGTTATCCCAGTTTTCGCCATACCAAACATACTTCATACCAGGCATCCAGCCGTCATTATTGGTGACCTGGAATACAATGGGCAACCTGTAGCGGGCGGCAACTTCGATATCCATCATGGCGTTGCCCATCCCCGAGTCACCCATCAGGGCCAGAACCGGCGTACGGTCTCCTTGCTCCAACTGGGCAAAGGCGACGCCAATTGACTGACCGACACCGTGACCGACACCGGCATAGTCGGAAGCAGTCAAAATCTGAGCCGGCCTGGTAGCCACCAGATAAGGCATTACGAAGTCAGACATCGTGTACCCGTCAATCATGATCCGGACCTTGTTATCATAGTGTTCAGCCAGGTAATCAGCGGTAGCCTGGGACAGGTAGCCATAATGCATGAAGGGATTTTCCTTGTATCTTGGATGGTCCTTATACTTCATGGCCTTAGCTCTTCTTCTTTCCGCAGCTTCCTGCTTGGAAGCCTTAACCTTATTAACCCATTCCGCCCGTTCCGGCGGCGGGGTCAGGTTATTGGCCTTAATATATTCAATCATCTGTTTGGCCACAATCTTGGGATTACCCACTACTGCAGCAACAGTATCAATATAGGTATAGACCATCTCTGCCGACTCGGCAACCTGTACAGCCGGCGGCCACTTGCCGGCATAGCCGTCAAAGAAACCAACTTCCAGGCCGACCGGTAACATCAAATCAATTTCGGATTCGAATTTTGGCATACCACGGTGGCACATCTCATTAGTTTCGGGAATGACGCCACGCCCGAGGCGCCTGGTAGTGTAGGGGACCTGAGCCAGTTCAAAGAGTTCCTGCAGTTCCGCTCCGGCATCCGCCCACGATGCCCCGTCACCAATCATCGCAAAAGGTCGCTTGGCCTCATAAAGCGCCTTTACCGCCTTGGCAATGTCGGCAGGATTACCGCCACCGGTCAGCGGGGTAGTCATTTCATCCCGGCGCCAGTTAGGTATCCAGGTAGCATGGTCACCCCAGGCGCCGTACCAAATCCGGTCATTGGCATCTTTCGGGGTAAAGAGGCAGCTCACGCCGAGTTCCATTACCACCGGCCCGTAAGGGAAAGTCATTGCCGTTTTTAAACCTCTGGTAAAGAACTGCTTAATGGTATTGGGATAAACCACTCTTTGGGCCCATTTGGTAATACTCGCGGTCATTTCACAGGCATAACTTTCCTGGATGGTGTTCCAGAGCTTGTCATGCTCTACCTCATGACCACCACACAAGAAGAAGACAGGAGACCTGCTCAGCCAGGCTTGGTGAATCGGGCTTATGGAGTTGCCCACGCCGGGACCAACGGTTCCATAACAAACACCAGGCTTACGTGCCACCTGGGAATAAGCTTCAGCAGCATAAACAGCGTTTTGCTCGTGGGCAAAAGTAACTGTTTTAATCCCGATCCGGCTGATACCGTCAATAAAGTGCCAGATGTGCCCTCCCGGTACCCCAAAGGCAATGGTAACATCGTGTTCTTTGAGTGATTCCGCAACATACATACCGGGATATGGATACATCTCCCGTTCGCCTAAAGGTACATCCAGACTTTTTTGGGCCTCTTTGTCAAACTCAATCCCTATTTTGGTCATTTCAACTTCTCCTTTCTGTTGGACTTTGAGTCTACCCTTCCCCAAGCTCCGAACCTGCGAGTTGGTCTGCTAGTATGCCGGGTAACACCTCCTCAAGCAAACAATTGCTCTTTTTTCTGGCAGTAGCAACGGTGTCTTGCTACGTATAGTTGCAAAAGCTATGCCAAGACTCTTTAGAACGCTCTATGGTATCGTGATTGTCAATAACAACCGAAAAACCGGAACGCGAAAAACCACTCTTCTTTGGTCATGTAGCAAAATTGCTACAGTGTTGCATCGCTTATTAGAAACACTGTAGCAACGTTGATACAGTCAGTCTTGGCAATCCAAATGCAGAAGCCAGCGATGCCCCTAATGGGGTTGCTGGCTTCTGTGTTCCTATCTGATATTGGGGAGGAAGGACTTGAGGATTGATTAAGATTAGCTGTCTTTTTTGGTTATAAGCCCGGCAACATACTGTATGATATAAGCGAATATGATACCTATTACAATAGATAGCAGAGTATCTCTGGTGGCTGGGATAATATTGGCTGGATCAGCCTTACCTAGAAATACACCAAAGAAGGAGCCGAAGCCAAAAAAGATTCCCGGTACAAAGGATAGCAGTTCAATCTTGCTTTCCACTACTGCCAGGAAAACAACAATACCTACGATTAAAGACAGAAACCAGATCATAGCAGATGTAGCCGCATTGGCGCCGCCTACAGTCAGCCAGATTGCAGCGGTGATAGCCCCGTAAAGAATCCCGAGAATGTCAGTAGCTCCGGCTTTTTTCAAGCCCTCCACTTGCCCCCCGGCGCTGAAAAAACTGCCTCCGGCAATGAAGCTTACCCAAACCGGTAATTTAAAGATCAGCACAAACAGGTAGACCCAGGGAACAGCCAAGATTCCCGCTGCTGCGGCCAAGGCCAATAAAGGATTCATGAAAACACCTCCTTGAATCTTTTGGTCAGACAACGCCCTTCCTCCCCAAAGGTTAATCTTTAAAGCTGGTTACCCCTAACATTTTAAATGCAAAAAACCCGCCATTATTGGCATGTTACAAAGAAAAAGCAAAGTGGCATGCTTTGCTAATCAAGCATGCCACTTTGCTTTTTCTTTAAGAGGCAATTTTTCTATATACACCCATGCTTCTTCAGCTTCCGGTACAGGGTACTTCTAGCCATCTGCAACTGTGCCGCTGCCCTGGTCATATTGCCACCGTTATCCTTGACCGTTTTTAACAGCATATCCCGCTCAACCCGTTCCACCATAGTTAAACCCGGACAAGAATCAAGCTCTTCCACTATTTCCAGGCTCAATTCACTCTCGGTAAAGCCAACATCTTTAACTTTGAGCACTTCGGTCAGCTCCGGTGGTAAACACTCAGGGGTAATATTGTCACCCCAGGCCATGTGCACAGACCGTTCCATCACATTGCGCAATTCCCGCACATTGCCCGGCCAGTGATAATCTTCCAGCAATTGCATGGCTTCCCGGACGAAGTGTAAGCCCGGCCTGCCAAAGTCCTTACGGGCTTGCTCCAGGAAATACTCTACCAGCAGTGGGATATCTTCCCTACGTTCCCGCAGGGTTGGCAAGCGGATACTGATTACATTCAGGCGGTAATACAGGTCTGCCCGGAAGTTGCCCTTTTTCACTTCCTCGGTTAGCTGCTTATTGGTAGCTGCAATAACCCGGACATCAATGGGCACGGTCTGTCTACCACCAATCCGGACCACTTCCTTTTCCTGCAGTACCCGTAAAAGGTTAACCTGTTGCTCTAAAGGCATTTCCCCTATTTCATCCAGGAATATTGTCCCACCGTTAGCCAACTCAAATTTTCCGGGTTTTCCTCCCTTACTGGCCCCGGTAAAGGCCCCATCGGCATAACCGAATAGTTCACTACCCACTAATTCCTTAGGCAGAGCACCACAGTTAAGGGCAACAAAAGGTCCCGGAGCCCGCTCACTGGCCAAGTGGATGGCCTGGGCAATCAGTTCTTTGCCTGTGCCGCTGTCTCCCTGCACCAGGACTGTAGCATCGGTCAAGGCTGCCCGTTTGGCTATTTCCACACTCCTGACAAACCGCTCATTAGTACCCAACAGGGCAGAAAAATCATAACGTGCAGTATAACCCTTAGCATTAATTCCGGTATTACCCGCATAAATTCTGGCATTACCCGTATTATTTCCGGTATTGCCTGCATACATTTTGGTATTACCTGTACTGCTCCCGGCATTACCGGTCCCAGGTATTTTTCCGGTTGCCGGAGAAATCGTGGGTAACACGACCAAAGCCCCGATTAACTTGCCTTCCTCGTTTACCGGTTTACCGATAAACTGCAATTCCCGCTGCAGCTTGCTCTCCACTACCTGGGATTCCCTCTCCCGGTTAGGCTCACCGTACTGGATTGTCTGCAAAACAGCATTACGCAGTCCGGGGAAATCTTCCAGGGTCCGGCCCAGCACCTGGATTGGGTCAATGCCCAGTTGTCCGGCTGCCTGCTCATTAATATGAGTCACTCTTCCACGCAGGTCTACCGCCAGAACACCATCTACCGTGCGCTTGATGGAAAGATCTAAATATTTGTTGGTCAACTTCTGCTGGCGCACCAGGTCGTTCTGATGCAACTGCCGTTCAATAGCGCTGACCTGGGCCACCACTATTCCCAGGGTATGGGGCTGGTAACTGGTTCGATAACCCGTCAAGTCCAGCACTCCCAAAATCTCCTTATTGATTGGGTCACGAATAGGCGCAGCCGAACAGGTCCAGGGATGCCAGCCCTGGCAGTAATGTTCCGCGGAAAAAACCTGTATCGGGCCCTGATGCTTAATGGCGGTACCTATGGCGTTCGTACCGGCTTTCTCTTCACTCCAGTCAGTACCCACTGCAAAATTGATCATAGCAGCCCTGTACTGGACTTCAGCGTCTCCTACCATTTCCACTATTCGTCCCCTGGCATCACAAAGCACCGCTACATGGTTAGTTCCCGAAATAATTTGCCCTAATACTTCCATGAATGGCAGGGCTACCTCAACCATTTCACTCTGCATTCTGACTTGGTACAGTTCTTGTTCAGAAAGCACCTTCTGGGCCTGCAGCAAGCGTGGGCTGATCCCATACTTACTGCATCTTTCCCAGGAGTTTCTTACTACCGGCCGGAGGACCTTATCACCCAGATTGCCGTTCACCACAAATGACTCCCAGGTCCGCTCCAATTGCTTACTGACTTCCATCGGATCCTCTAACATCGTCGTCAAAGCTAGTGCAGGATTGCTCAAGGCCTATCCCTCCTCATAGCCCCAGGTCAGTCATGCCGTCCGTGTCCTCCCGTTGATGTACATTAGTCCGTACTTCCCGTTAATGTACTCGTCCGTACTCCCCATTAATGTACATTCATCCGCACACTTCTGTTGATTTAATCATAATTGGTCTGACCATTAAGCACAACTGATTTTTCGTTAGAGGCAGAAAAGGCACCTTGAATTGTCCTCATTGTTAACTAAACTAACCTGTAACAGTTTACCCCCTCAATTTCAACCATTTGCACCTGTATCTCTTGCTCCAGTAAATCCAAATGCGACTTGACCTCTTTTAAAGCTAACCACAACTGGGAAACAGTTAACTTCCGCCCCAAGGTCGCCAATAATTCCTCGCCCAACCTGAAGATGCTTTTGGGCTGTTCCCCCACCAAAGCCAGAATTCTCGTCCGCCTTGCGGCTATTTCCAGCAATAAGTTCCGGATCCGCTCCTGAAAATCCCGCACCAGGGGGCCGTGTCCAGGCAAACACAGTTTTACCGGCAAATGGCTCATTTCCTTAAGGGAATCTATGTATTCCTGCAGCCCCCCTTGAAACGGGCGCTCCCTGGTCAGGTCCACACCGGGGTTAGGGCTGATATTGGCCAGAATATGATCTCCGCTAAAAATCAACCCGTCGGCATTGGAAAAACACAAACCCGCCGGGGAATGGCCGGCACAACAATGCACCTGCCAATTCCATTGTCCTGCCTTCAGGCTTACACCGTCAGCCACTGTGCGGATGTCTTTTGTGTGACACCCTAAAGAAGTCAGCAAGTCAAAATAATTAAGAATGCCCTGGCTTAACTTTACCGGTACTCCCCAAGTGGTCAAACCGTCGGCTAACCTGTCTTTTTCCCCACCCAGTTGGAAATCCAGCAAAAGTTGCCTTTCCGGCGCAGACATAATAATCTCGGCTCCACTGATTTCTTGAAGCTGTTCAGCCAATCCGTAATGGTCAACATGCCCGTGGGTAATAATGATACGCTGCAAGTCCCCCAACTGCCGTCCCACCTGCCTGAGACACAAGTCGATCTGCTTCCTGATACCCGGTAAAACAGGCCCGGTATCTACCAGGGTTGGTATGTCCCCTTCAAGAAAATATAGATTTAATCCCCCTACCTCCGGCAAAACCACCTCGATTTGATATATTCCGTCGATGATTTTTTTCATCACTATCCCCCCAGAATCCAAGCAATTTAAAGCAGAGCTATCAGCAGGGTCTCCCTTCCAGCTATAGTTAACACCAATAGTTTTTCTATTTTTCCTCTAGCCAACCTTAAAAGCAAGAAGTATGCCACATTGCCTGAGCAATAAAAGATAACTCGGTTTCCCTAACGGAAAACGGAGTTGCGTCTTTCAGCCGGCTTGGTACCCCAGATTACTCCCCAAAGGACCAGGAAGCCACCGGCAACATGATAAGCCTTAGGAACTTCCGATAAAAACAGGTAGTTCATTACCGCAGTAAATGGGGGAATCAGATTGTAGAACATAGCAGCCTTGCCCGGTCCTACCTGGCCAATCCCCCGGTTCCAGAGCCAAAAACCAATAACAGAGGGAAAGACCCCCAGGTAAATGAGGGCAAGCACGGTCTCCCAAGTTAAGGGGCTAACGGGGTAGTGCGTCAATTCAATGTAGGTAGCCGGAAAAAGCAGTAATAATCCCAGAAAAATGCTCAAGGTAGTGGCGGCCAAAGGTGAAACAGTGGTTACGGCTTTTTTGACCCCAACAGAATAAACAGCCCACACCAGGGTACCGAAGAGTATCACCAGGTCACCGGGATTAAAGGCCAGACTAACTAACCTCGCCGGCTGTCCTTGCAGCGCGATCCAGGCTACACCGGCAAAGGAAAAAACTAAAGCCAGGACCTGCCTGCGCGGTGCTTTTTCCCCGAGAATAAGCAGGGACATCAGCACCGTCAGAGTTGGGTTTAAGGCATTGATCAGGGTAGCATTCACCGGTGAGGTGTGCCGTAACCCCGCATATAACAGAGTATTAAAAGCAAATACACCGGTAAGACCCAGAAAAAATAACAAGAACCAGGTACTACCCCTAATTTTGCCAGGAGGATGCTTAATCCGGTTATATAAGTAGACCGGAAGCAGGCACAATAAGGCTACGGTGAAGCGTCCCGTTGTGAGAGCAAAGGGTGGAAGGCTTGCTACCAAGTGCTTGCCAACAATAAAGTTACTTCCCCAAATCAGAGGGACCACAGTAAGCGCAAAATAAGGTGACCTAAACAGCTTTATGAATGGCGACATCGCAAATCCTCCGTGAAGGCAAATTTTAAAGTAAAATTATAATTGATATTATTTTCGACCAAAATCTGCAGTTTCCTTGTTCCGGGGACTTAAATAAGCCTAACCCGGAAGTTTCCCGGGTTAGGCTGCTGTACTATTGATTGAACTTTACGGGCACCAGCAATTCCTCAATTATTTTCCCGTTTGCCATGTTCGCATAAGCAAATATGACCATCCCATTAGGATTGGTAGACTGGTGGCGGGCCGGACACGGGCCTGGGTTAATATCGGTTATTGTGCTTTTTTGATCGCTTCAAGACAATTGGCAAATCCTTGCAAAACACCTTCTACTGCTGCTACTTTATGCTGCAATTTGTCCGTTTCAGCCTTCTGAATATCTTTATTTTCAACCAAGGTACGAATCCATTGATGGCTTTCATCTACCTTAAGTTTAAGTTCTTTAATGGCCTTATGATCTTCTCTTACCAAAGGTGCTATTTCTTTAAGGATTTTATCATGTTCTTTTACCGAAGATGCGATTTCTTTAAGGATTTTATGGTCTTCATTCACTAAAGGCTTTAATTCCTTAACATCTGACTCCAAATTATCCAATTTAGTCAAGATTTGATTCAAGATTTTTTCCACTTGCCAATTCCCCCTAATGGATTGCTTTATTTCCGAGTTGGGGTACATTCTAAAGCCCAAATTCCTGTAGTTATTTTTACTATTTTTTTGAAGAAAACTTTCATTTATCCCTAACATCTGATCCTGTTTCTTATTTTATAGTAAAACACGGACAACGCCAAGGTGGAAACGAGCAGAATACAATTATTTATCCGGGCTCCCAATTAAGCAAACCGGTTGGTGTCAACAATTCCTCCACCTCCACCCCAAGGAAAATTTTACCTATTACCATTATAACAGAACTAATGTTTTGATGCAAAGAAAAACTCTTTGCCAGCTAACTACTTAACTTTAATACCCTTGCCGGGGGCTTTGAACACAACATTAACCTCATTACCTTTCCGTACATTAGCCATATCTTTGCTGTTAACATAGGTTTCCACCTTCACTTGGCCCGTGGTCAGCCAGCTACCCGCCAAACTCCCCCCAATCCGCCTGCCCCACCAATTAATACGGCATACCCCAGGTAATGGCGGACTATCTCCCAGTCAATTCAGGGTTGTTATTGAAACATTGCGGCCCTCCTTTACGGTGGCTATTTCTCGTTTGTTCGGCAATTTCCGCAAAAGTGTAAATGTGATATACTTAAAGAACAAGAAAACTATGGTAACGGGATGGGTTACTGATGCGGGAGATTGTGGAAGGATTAAAAATTAAACCGGTCTTAAAACATACCGACGTACTTCTGTTAAAAGAGTACATAGGTAAAAAATATTCCCAAACAGACAATAGGGCCGCAATCCTCGCCAATGCCGTCCATCGCATCATTGACGGGCAACTCCCCGGTTTTGCCGAAAAATCCAGGGCTGAGCTTAGAATTAACATCTTAAAAAAGGCCGTTTTAAAAAACCATTATACCATTGGTGCAGATGAGGTTTTTCGTGCCTGCACATCTAAAATACAGACCAATCAATGAAACCGGCCTAAAGGATTTCTTAACTAAGAAAAACTCCCTTTTGGCGGAAACCCCTTATTTTTCAGCAATTATCCAGGCAGCGGAGGAGTTTAATGTAAATCCCCTTTTGCTCTTCGCCATCGCCGGGCATGAGCAGGCCTTTGTAGCCAAAACCCATAAAGATGCCCGCAAAATTGCCAACAACCCCTTTAATGTTTACCACAGCTGGCGGGAATACAACACTGACATCCGGGATTCTGCAAGGATTGCTGCCAGGACAGTGGTTAATAGCAGCAATGACAGGCCGGAAAGTGTAGACCCCATTATCTGGATTAACAACAAGTATGCTGAAGATAAAAACTGGTGGAAGGGTGTCAGTCAGATTCTTGAGAATCTGGAAAAGGAAGTTGGAGAAAAATAGTAGCCACCGGCAAAAACAGACCTCGGGACTGGCCCCGGGGTCTGTTTTTGCTTCTTCTCAGTTCTTTTTGTCCTGCTTCCCAGGGCTGCCTGTTTGTTCCCTGAAGACTTCCACCAGTTGGCTCAACTGCTGCTTCTTTGCTTTCCAGGGATGGTAAATATCTGTCCCGGGTTCACGCACAAATACCGTACCTTTGTACTTACCCCCTAAAACAATGGAGAACCTGTCCAGGGAGACCCCTTGCTTAGTATCTGTTTCCACCTTAATGGACTCCGTCAACCTTGCACTGTAAACTACATACTTTTCTTCTAATTCCTCAATGGTATCTATTTCCTTGGTTTCGTTTTTCTTGGCCTTAACCCCGCGCCACTTTTCACCCAAATCCACCCTTGGCTCTCCTAAGTTATAGATGACTTTGCCGGCGGTTTCCTGTGATTTTTCATACCAGGGATGATTGCCGGAAATAATTATACTTTGCGCAGGAGTATAAAGATAATAATTAGCCGGGGGCAAAGGCTTTGCCGTCCTTTCCTGCTCTGCTGCAGGTACTTTAGGCTCCGGATTTGGAGGCTTCTGCTTTGTGCCCAAACTATAAACGACAATACCTAACAAGACCACCCCAATTATCCCGATAATATACCACTTCTTTTTTTTGTCCATCCTGCTCCCTCCTAGTACACGATATGTTCATGGATTGTCCGGTAAATAAAAGGAGTTGCCCAATACGAGAACAGTACCAGAAAAAAGCCGCCAATAGCTAACCATGCCGCCCATTTACCCTTCCATTTCAGGGTAAATCTCAAATGCAGGATCAACCCGTACACGAACCAGCTAATCAGAGCCCAGGTTTCAATGGGGTCCCACCCCCAATAGCGCCCCCAGGACTGGTGGGCCCAGATAGCCCCTGTCAGGATCATGATACCCAGCATAATAAAAGCAAAAGCAACAAACCGGTAACCTAATTCATCCATGGAGTCCAGGGAGGGTATTTTACCAAGCAGCCCATTGCCTTCCTGCCTGTGACTGCTCTTCCACAGGTACAGCCCGCCGGAGGCTGCCGCAACCAGACAAGAGCCGTAAGCTAACTTGGCAAACAGCACATGAATATATAACCAAAGGGTGTTATAAGTTAAAGGCATTGACTCAGTACTTTGTTCCAGCAAAACGCTGAATCCCAACATCAAAAACACCAGGGGCAGGATAAACATGCCCAGAACTTTAAGACCCGGCTTTTTCCATTGCAGCACAATCAACACAGCCATCGCAATCCAGGCATCGGCAGGTACTACTTCTACAAAATCAACATAAGGCCCATGTCCGGTCATTGCCCAGCGAAATCCCAGTCCCGCGGAATGCAACGCCAATCCCAGGTATATCCCCAGGGAAGTCTTAGTCAGCAAATAATCCTTTTTAAAAACATAACCTGCCACCAGCATTACAAAAGTAATCACATAGGTGATGATGGCCCCCCAATAAGATATCAACTGTGCTTGTACCAACATACCTGTCTTCATTCCTCTCCTTGGGGCCGGGGATAAAGCGCCAGCGCTTCTCCCCCGGAAGCAATTATCCTCTCCTGCAGTTCTTCCTGAAAGCCTGCCGGATACTTGGCGGTAAATCCTTCCACCACTGTATAACTCCCATTATTTTTAACCACGATACTTTTGGGAATGATAAAAAACCACACCATAAGGCCTAATACTGCCAGCCAACCTCCCCAGATTACCCAGACACGTCCTGGGTCCTTTACTACAAAGTAACCGGCCCACCGTCTATACTCAGGAAAGCTGATGGTGTACGGCCCCAGTTCTTTGGTCTCTGCAACCCCTAATGTGGTCGAAACAGCTTTTTCCTGGCCCTCCCTAAATAGAGTAATAGTTACTTGCGGATTTCCAGGAAAATATGGACGGCTGCCCTTGGGGTCGTTGGGCAGGAAACTAATGTCTATGTATTCACCGTTGTTGCCCAAAGGCAGGTTACCTCTGTATATTTCTGCGGATTTGTTTCTGATTGTCCCCAACTGGGTATAAGCAGCAAACTTCTCAACCCCGTTTTCTTTGACAATTATTGCAGGTGCATAACCAAACTTAAACATGTAAAGGATATAGTGATTAATATAAAAATTCTTATTGACCGTTACCTCTTCCCTTCTGGTGACCGGAGCGCCTTGAGGAATTTCAACAATAAATGATTTGAATTTTGTGGGCCAATCCCCATCTTGAGGATAATCAACCTCAACCCCATCCACTCCCAGCACAAATGGCTCCCCGGAAACCTTCGCCAGCCGGCCGGTATCCACCTTGCGATATTCTTTAAGCTGCCCGGTAAAGGCTTGTCCCTCTGTAATCTGAACTTCTCCCCTGACAGTAAACAGAAAGCTGATTAAACCACCGCAGACAATCACCAGAAGGGCCAGGTGGAAAATAAAGGAACCGGCATAACCCCAGCCGGATTTAACCGCAAGGGGGCCGGAGTTAAACCTATAGCCTTTACGCCCCGCCCACTCAAGGAAATCCTCAATACTTGCAGTTGGCAGCTTTCCCACTATGGTAGGCCTGTTGCCCCCGCTCTTCAGGCGTTTTAGCTTTTGCCGGAAAACAACCCCCTGCTGCCAGGTGCAAACAGCTGTATTGATTGTTAATGCGAAAACCAATAATCCGAACCACCAGGTATTGAAGAAATGGGTCAAACCGATAAAATCCGCAACAGGCCCGATTAAGTCATGCTCAGCCAACCAACGCTTGAAGTCTGTATCGGAAAGCAAATGTTTCTGGGGGACAGTCATTCCTGCCATATAGCTTAAGGTGACTGCCAGCAATAACCCAATAGCGAGCTTAGGTGAACCCAGCCTCCGTAGCATTAAGCTGCCGCCTCCTGTCCATTGGTGCTACCATTGCAAGTTTAATGTTATTTCAGGTAAGCATTATGCAGGCTGCTATACACGTAAGGGATGCCGAAAATGGCAAAAACCAGTACCAGCAATGCTCCAATTGCCAACCAGGCAGCCTTTTTCCCTTCCCATCTGCCGGTAATCCGCCGGTGCAGGTACGTACCGTAGACTAACCAGGACACCAGAGACCAGGTCTCCAGGGGGTCCCAGCCCCAGTAGCGCCCCCAAGCTTTGTAGGCCCAGATTGAACCGGCCACAATCATGATTGCTATTGCAATAAAAGCCAAAGTGATAAACTGGTACGATAGACGGTCCAGGCTCGTGCTGTCCGGCATCCTGGACAGGAGCCTGTTTCCCCTGGACCACCCCGATTCCCTGAACAGGTATGTGCCCCCCAGGGCTGCGGCCGTTATGGCTGAGCCATAGGCAATTTTAGCAAAGAAAACGTGGACAATCAACCAGTAAGTTGTAAAACTTTCCGGATAGGGCTCAATCTCCCTGAGTTTCATTACTCCATACCCGATTAACAAAAACGAGGCAGGCATAATAAACAGGCCTAAGTTCCGCAGCTTAGGCTGTTTATATTGCAAAACGAGAAAAAACACCACAGCAAACCAGGTGTCCGAGGAGGCCACCTCATAGGCGTAAATATACGGGCCGTGGCCTACGCTTATCCAGCGGGCAATTATGGCTACGGAATGGGGTATTAAACCAAGTCCCGCTGCCCAGACACCGGTTGTCTGCCATTTTTCTTTCTCAAAGGAAAAGGCAAGGGCAAAAAGGCAGGAGCTGATTACATAGAAAGTCACAGCAACCCAAAAGGCGATAATATCTAAATTAGTCAATGTTGTTCATCCTTCCCGGCAATTCTCTGGGGAAAATCCAGAGCGGAACCTATTGCCTCGATTTCTTCCGCCAACCGGAATTTATCCCGGTTGGAACACCCGTATATTTCCAGGATCGCTGCGCCATTATCACCTGTTTTTAGTTTACAATGGATTCGTAAATACCGCTGGGAGTAGAAAAGCACTAAACCGGCTATACCAAGCCAGGAGCCCCAGAAAAGAACATCAGTCCCGGCATTGTTGGTGATAATATAGCTTCCCCATTGGCGCAATTCCGGAAACATTACTTCAAGGTATTCCCCTTTATCCCCCAATACCGGAATCCGTTTCTTTTCACCCAGTCTCACCCACCCTTTGGCAATTAGCTTCCCTTCCTCCAAAATGTCAATGCTCAGGGCCGGCGATTTAGGCAAATTGGAGACCCTGCTTAATCCACCCTCCGCGTCCGGCTTGCTTTCCGGGATTAGTTCCAGCCTGACCTCCCGGTTACTTCCGGGTGGATAGACTGTATCCTTATGGATCTCGTGGTTATTATCCAGAATAATAAAGCCGGAAAGCAACTTCTTCTGCCTGTGGTCAAAGATTTGCACCTTGGGTACAAAGCCATGCCAATCAGCAAAAAAAGCTGCCCCCCGATACCGGAAAAACCTGCCCTCCTTAACCAGACCTTTAGTTACAGGCTCTCCTTGCTCCCAAATCGTCACCCGGCTTTGAAAATTATCTGCTGTCTTAGCGGGGTAAAAATCAGCGCTAAATTTGTCCAATTGAATTTCAAAGCCCTGATGGAGATAATGGCCCCAAAGGGACTCATTTAAAGCTACATAGTTCTCCCTGCTTTCAGTTAGCCTTTGCCCCTCGGCAATTACCATCCGCCCCTCATAGCTGACTGTGGTATACAAAAAGGCCCCTATAGCAATGATCAAGAAACTGCCGTGAAAAATTATCATTCCCAGAGCCCCTAATTTGCCTTTTTGGGCCAGCAAACCATCCCCGGTAACCTTGGTCTGATAACCCAGTTTAGCCAGTATTTCCGGCAACTGTGCAGGTAGTATCCGCCCCCGGACCTCCCTGGCATACCCGGGCACCTGTCCCTCTTGTGCATACCAGCGGAACAGCCCCTTTACCCTGACAATTTGGTCCCAGGTGCAAAAGAACGTGTTTAGCAAA
>JAJZTU010000221.1 GCA_021848765.1 Bacillota bacterium | reverse complement strand
GCCACACCGAAAGGCCGTGAACAAGGGACGTTCAAGGTTGCTTAAAAGCAAGCTTGGGCAGCCACGAATTAAAGACCTTTGTTCCTTTAAAGGAACCCTACCCCTTCAGGGGTAGGAGGATGTCAGACCGGGATGACTACGGACGGACGCTTTTTCAAGATGCCGAGACTCTGGATGCGGGACAGTTTTCACTGCAAGAGGTACATGAGCTATATAAGGAGGCTTATGGTCCCGTTTTCTGGTTGCTGACCGGGCGACAGGCAGAGCAGTTGGCGGGGACTATTTTTTACGCCTCCCGGCATAAGGCGGAAGATAGGCACGGGTTGATTATCCAGGCCTTGAACCAGGCCGTTGTGAAAGGGATTGGCTATGTACTGGGGAAGGTATCTCCGGAGGCCGGAATGTTTCTGAACCGGGCCCGGGAGGTGTCTAAGGAACTCCACCGGGTTAAAGGTTTTGCCCGTTTGACCCCGCTGGAGGACGGTGACCGGCGCTTGATGATGAGCAGGGTACAGTTGGAGCATAATATTGGGGATTTAGTACTTAAATATTTCCTGCGCAGGTTTCGGGGGTATACGGTAGTTTTGCTGGCCAATGGAAGGGCTTATTATAATGACGGAAATCAGATTTGTGTTGCTAATCAAGAAGATTTGGGGATGGAACTGCCGGAAGATGACTTTGAAGCCTTTTGGGATGCTTATTATGATACCCAGTGGATTGAAGGGCGGTTAAACCACCAATTAGCCCGGAAGCACCTGCCTAAGAAGTTATGGTCGTGGGTCAAAGAAGGAAAAAAATTAGATTTGCGGTAAGTACATCTTTACGTAGCAGCGAATATCCAATCTCAAAGAAAGGCTGGAATCTCAATCTCAGTCTCTCTTGTTACCTTAACGCCAATCTGTTATACTTATGAGAGTTTGGTACTAAGACAGGAGGCAGGCTTGTGCAAAGGGATGACATTAGAAATATTGCCATAATTGCTCACGTTGACCATGGCAAAACTACTCTGGTAGACGCCATGCTGAAGCAAGGTGGCATTTTCCGGGAAAACGAAGTTGTGGCTGAGCGGGTCATGGACTCCAATGACCTGGAACGGGAGCGGGGAATCACTATCTTAGCCAAGAATACCGCTCTGAACTACCAGGGTTTGAAAATTAACATTGTGGATACTCCCGGCCATGCCGATTTTGGCGGAGAAGTGGAACGGGTGCTGAAGATGGTGGATGGGGTTCTGCTGATAGTGGATGCCTTTGAAGGCCCCATGCCCCAGACTAAGTTTGTGCTGAAAAAGGCCTTGGAACTGAATTTGCAGCCCATTGTCGTAGTCAATAAAATTGACCGGCCTGACGCCCGGGCTGCAGAGGTTATTGATGAGGTTTTTGACCTGTTTATTGACTTGGGGGCAAATGATGAGCAGTTGGATTTCCCGGTGATCTATGCTTCAGCCAGGGCCGGCCTGGCCAAAAGGGAAATGGAAGATGATTCTCAGGATTTACAGCCGCTGTTTGAGGTTATCCGGGAGCATATTCCGGCGCCGGAGGGAGATCCGGACGGCCCCTTGCAGATGCTGATTACCAGCCTGGACTATGACCCCTACCTGGGCCGCCTGGTTATTGGCCGGATCAGCCGGGGGAAGGTTAAAGCCGGAAGCGGGTTAGCTTTGATCCGGCATGATGAAACCATGGTCAGCGCCCGGGCAGCCAAGCTCTTTGTATTCCAGGGGCTGAACAGGATAGAGGTGGCGGAGGCGACCGTCGGGGAGATTGTGGCTCTTGCCGGGATTGAAGAGGCGAATATCGGAGAGACGGTGGCCTGTTCCGACAATCCGGAGCAGCTGCCGGTAATTAGTATTGATGAGCCTACCCTTACCATGACCTTTATGGTGAATAACGGTCCTCTGGCCGGGCAGGAAGGGGAGCATATCACTTCCCGGAAGCTCCGGGCCAGGCTGTATAAGGAACTGGATACCAATGTGAGCCTGCGGGTGGAGGATACTGACAGCCCGGATGCTTTCCAGGTCTCCGGCCGGGGGGAACTGCACCTGTCCATTTTAATTGAAAACATGCGCCGGGAAGGGTTCGAGCTCCTGGTTTCCAAGCCGGAGGTTATCCTTAAAGAGGAAGACGGAGTGCTGATGGAACCTATGGAACACCTGGTGGTAGATATTCCTGAGGAGGCCATGGGGGCAGTGATGGAGAATCTGGGCCGCCGCAAGGCGGAGATGGAGAATATGACCAGCCTGGGGGTTGGGCAGCTGCGCCTGGAGTTTAAGGTGCCGGCCCGGGGTCTGATTGGTTTTCGGACAGAGTTTCTCACTGAGACCCGGGGCCATGGGATAATGAACCACACCTTTGCCGGGTATGCTGCCCACCGTGGTGAAATCCAAAGCAGGTACCAGGGGGTATTGGTGGCCTGGGAGCCCGGAGAGGCAACTTTTTACGGTATTGAGCAGGTGGAAGACCGGGGGACTATGTTTATTATCCCGGGGGTGACAGTGTACGAGGGGATGATTGTGGGCCTGCATTCCAGGGAAAAGGACCTGGATATCAATGTCTGCAAGAAGAAACAGCTCACCAATATGCGCTCCAGCACCGCTGAGGTGGCTGTCCGCCTCAAGGAACCGCGCCTGATGACTTTGGAGCAGGCTATTGAGTTTATCGAAGATGATGAATTGGTGGAAATTACCCCCAAGAGTGTCCGCCTGAGAAAGAAAATCCTGGATAAACACGGACGCGCCAAGGCAGCCAAGCTGGCAGCAGGCAAGTAGGAACGTGGTCCGGAAAATGAGGCCATAGTTCGTGAAGCTAGTATCCGGTCTTGGAAAAGTGTCCAGTTAGGAGGCTTCCTGTTCTATGAGCGGGAAGTCTCTTCTGCACTTGCCTGAAATGGAGAGGATACATACCGGAGAAGGGATGATCACCTATGAAACTTAACGAGTTTAAACTGGAAAGATTCTTTGCCAAATACGAGTTTAAGGCCCCTTATCTAATGTGCTGTTCTGATTGCGAAGCTTTTACCGTACAGGAGATTTTAGACCTGGAACCCGGTGCCGGGAATAGCTTGAAAGCACACTGGCTTGGGTATACAGAATCACAGGGCAGCCCGGCGCTAAGGACAGAAATTTCCAAGCTTTACAGTAAGGTGAATCCTGATGAAATTTTGGTGCATTCCGGTGCCGAAGAAGCAATTTTTAGTTTTATGAATGTTGCTCTTAACCCCGGAGACCATGTGATCGTGCAGTTTCCTTATTACCAATCTCTTTATGAAGTGGCCCGCGCCATTGGCTGTGAAATCAGCGAGTGGAAATTGCAACAGGGGAATAGGGGGTGGGAGTTAGACCTTGATTATTTAAAGCAGGCCATCAGAGGGAACACAAAAGCCATCGTGATCAACAGTCCCCATAATCCAACCGGGTATTTAATTTCCCACAGCGAGTTTGAGGCTGTAATAGAAATTGCCCGGGAAAAAAATCTACTGTTATTTTCTGATGAAGTATATAAATACCTGGAATATGCTGAAAGTGACAGGCTGCCCTGGGCTTGTGATGTTTATGAAAATGCTGTTTCACTGGGGGTAATGTCAAAATCCTTTGGCCTGCCGGGACTGCGAATCGGCTGGGTCGCCACCCGGAACCGTGAAATCTATACCGCTATGGCAGCCTTTAAGGATTATACAACTATATGTAATAGCGCCCCCAGCGAATTTTTGGCTGAAGTGGCTTTGCGAAATAAAAAACAGGTCCTGGAACGAAACCTTGGCCTAATCAAATCCAACCTGGAGTTGCTGGACGATTTCTTTTTAAGATATGACTCACTTTTTATTTGGAACCGGCCCAAAGCCGGACCAATAGCTTTTCCTAAGCTAAACCTGGACAAAAACGGGGAAGACATTTGTACTGACTTAGTAGATAAAAAAGGGGTTCTTATCCTGCCTGGAACTTATTATGACTTCGGTGACAGCTATTTTAGACTGGGATACGGCCGGAAAAATCTAAAAGCATGTTTGGAGCGATTTGAGGAGTATGTAAAGGAGAATCTGTTATGAACTAAAAAGACTTGTTGTTTTCGCTAAAAAAATTCGCTGTTTACTTCTAATCACCCGGGCTAGGCCATAAACTTAATTCCGGGGTGATTAAATGATTACTATACGCTGCTATCGAATACCAAGGGAGGCCCTGATTATTGGCTTGATGCTGCTGGTAGGGTTGGTGTTTTTATTCCACCAGTATCAGAGCGCCGGGGTTACGGCAAAACCCGAAGGTGAACTGGAGGCTGTGCTAACCGGCCAGTCGACCGGAGGGCTGAGGCTTAATTCCAACTTAATTGAGGGTTATCTGGTATCGGTTGGGGAGGATAGTCTGACTATCACCGGTAACGGCACTGCGAACAATAAGTTGCCTTTGGCCAACTTGGGCAATATTGGGGAGACTGTGCAACTAAAAGTAGATGCCAAGGGGAAAATATGGAAAGGTGGCCAGGTTAGCCTGAAGGATTTGAAACCCGGTGATGTGGTTTATGCTGAGCTCACCCAGAGTCAGGATAATCAAATGCAGATTAAACGGGCCTGGATAAATCTCGGACAATACTCCGGGAGAGTTGCGGAAGCTAAAGGTGATAAGATCCGCCTTGATTCGAGTTCGGAAGCAAACTATTTTCAAGAATTAGGGAAGAGCGGACCTATTAAGCCTGTGCTGGTCACTGCTAAAACTGAGTTTTTGGATGCCGCTCGCAAACCCGTTACCTTTACTGATGTCAAATTGGGTGATAATATCATTGTGATTGGTACTTGGGACACTGAAGGAGTGCTGACCGCGACCAGGATAGTAATTAAGTGAACCGGCATGAAGTTAAGAGTTGAAAGGGCTATCCGGTTGGTGGCGGCTTTGCTTGGGCAATAGGTTAAAGGACGGGGTGAACACCCTGTCTTTTTATGTTTTAATTCTATTAATATAAGAATCGCTGCCTGGTCACACTGATTTTTCCTTTGACATCTGCAATGAATTGTTCTAACCTTACTTAAGGGGGAGCTTTAACCCCGGAAGGGAGCTGACGATATGCTGAAAAAGATTTTGGACTGGATTTTTACAATCGGGCTGGCTGTGGTTTTGTCCCTGGTCATCAGGACCTATGTGGCGGAGGCCAGGTGGATTCCCAGCGGGTCCATGCTGCCTACTCTGCAGATTGGTGACCGCCTGCTGGTTGATAAGGCATATTTTAAGGTGTCTGGAGTGCAGAGGCAGGATATTGTAGTTTTTAATCCTCCTCCCCAAGCAGGCAAGTCCGAGGTTATGATTAAACGGGTTATTGGAATGCCCGGTGATGAAGTTGCGATCAGGAAGGGTATAGTATATGTAAATGGGGAGGCCCTGGAGGAACCGTATGAACTGGAGCAGCCCAGGGATGATTTCGGACCGGTCAAAGTGCCTGATGACAATTTTTTAGTTATGGGGGATAACCGGAACAATAGTTTTGACAGCAGGTTCTGGGGAACGGTGCCCAGGAAGAATATCATTGGCAGGGCAATATTCAGGTATTTTCCTGTTAGTGAGATAGAAGTTTTGAAATAGTTGGAGTGCATGAGGATGAGTACTTTTGATGAGGTACTTGGACCGTTGGACCCAAGTAGCCGATAAGAACTCCGGGGGTGAATTAATTCATGGAAAAAATTCTCCGGGTAAACATGACCAGATTACAAATTTCCCAAGCAGAGGTTCCTTCAG
>JAJZTU010000220.1 GCA_021848765.1 Bacillota bacterium | reverse complement strand
GGTAATTATACTGAGCAGTTTCACCAGGCGTTTGTGTCTCCTCATCTGAATACCTCCTTTAAATTATGGAATCAAAAAATTTAGCAAAATAAAAACACCTTCCCCTGAACTACCCAGGAAGGTGCGGCGATACAATGCAAGAACTGGTTCCTTCGGTAGCCCGGCTGTCGTGACAGGATTTAACCCTGCCGTAGACCCGTGGCTTTGCGCCCCCGCCTTTCGAACGGGTTTGCCTTTATCGGGACATATGTTTTTGTAATTTTTATACATATTTCTACAAATATCCTCTTTTTCCTGCTATTCCATAATAAAAACTTTTCTACCAATACCGCTATAATTAGTCAATTTTCGACACAACGGGAATATTGCTTGCCAAATTAAGCATGCTGAAATATAAATTCCCAGTAAAAAAATCTTCTCAAAAAAGAGAAGATTTTTAAATCTAGTCCCAAAATGCCGTTTTCCCCGTATTTTCAGACCCGCCTTCTCAGCAGGTGGGTGCCCGGCTTCAGCTTTCTGTCTTCCCCGTGACTTGCGCAGGGGCCTGACATCCGTCTGCAGACCGGAACTCCCGTTGTCATAGTGTCGGTTGAAAATAGGAGATTGGCGCACATTCCAGGATACTTGTTTTGTTTTTGTTTGGTTTGCACATTTGCTATTATAACGGTTTGACTTAAACCCTTCAAGAGGAAATTTTTTATCTATAAAGCAATTATAGCTTAAAAATTAATCTATTTCATAACTCCATTTGTAATTCTCTTATTTTCTCAGTGCCTTGCCGTTTAAGTAGCCAAATTTTTTGCCCTGCCAGGTATCCCGCTCTACCAGCAAAGCCTCAATCCTGCGTTTTATCTTCCACCAACTGGTGTTCCAGTTGCAAAACAGCAGGTTTCCCTGAGGGCCTTTCCCCACCAAGCGCTGGATTACAATATCCGGGTCCAGGTATTCCAGGAAGGTAATCACCCGTTCGATATATTCGTCAAGGGAAATAAGTTCAAATTCTTCCTGTGCATACATCTCACCCAGAGGAGTTTCCTTGACAATATACAGGGAGTGCAGCTTTACATAATTAATCCCCAGAGCCGAGAGCAGCTTGGCATTTTCTATCACATCCAGCATGTCGTCCCAGGGCAAATTAAGGATCAGGTGGACACAAATCTCAAACCGGTGGCGCTTAATGCGTTGAACTGCATCTACAAATTCCGCCAGAGTGTGTCCCCGGTTGATTTTTACCAGGCTGTGATAATTCACCGTCTGCAAACCCAGCTCAATGTTAATATCCAGGTTGCGTTCCCCCTGCAGCCCGGCGAGAAAGTCCAGGTAACGGTCATTGATACAGTCCGGCCGGGTGGATATGGAAATTCCCACGATATCCTCATCCTCCGCGGCAGCCTGGATGTTGGCCCGGAACTGCTCAAAGGGCAAGTAGGTATTAGTGAATGCCTGGAAGTAGCTGATAAACTTATGCGCGTTAAAGCGTCTTGTAAAGAAAGTTTTATTCTCTGCAATCTGCTGCTGAACCGAAAGGGTATTAGGCAGGCACTCAAATCCGGCGCCTTCTTCATCACAAAAAACACAGCCCCCCATCCCCACCGTGCCATCCCGGTTTGGGCAGGTGCCAGGCAGGTTGACAGGCAGCTTGTACACTTTTTCTCCAAATTTGCGGACCAGGTGTACAGAGTATTGTTTATACCGGTCTGACATGTGATTCATTGTTGTCATCCTTTGCAATATAGTGGCGGGCAGGCACGCTCAACTATATTGTATACCAGTTAAGCCAAAAGTTAAACTTTGGGTAGGCAGCGGACCAGCCTGCGCAGAGCGTTATCAGCCGGAATCGGGCTAGGTGCATCCAGAATCCGGGTGCGGAGGAATTGACCTGCCAGGTCCACCAGGACCACCAGGGCAAAAATCTCCGCTACCAGGGTCATGACCTCGTTATAGGCAAATAGCTTCATGCTGATGATCAGCTGGGTTCCGATTCCCCCTGCACCGACAAACCCCAGAACAGTGGCCGCCCGCATGTTGCATTCCCAGCGAAACAGCGTGTAGGACAAAAACACCGGCAGGCTCAGGGGCAGGCGGGTAAACAGCAGCACCGCCAATTCTCCGGCGCCGGTGGCCCTGGTGGTCTCTACCAAACGCTGGTCCACTGATTCAAAAAGCTCAGCATAGAGTTTCCCTAAAATACCGGTGCTGTGAGCGGCCAGGGCCAGCACCCCCGGGAAGGGCCCCAAGCCCACTGCCACTACAAAGATTAAAGCCCACAAAAGTTCGGGAATTCCCCTGAACAGATTCAGCACACTCCTGGCCCCATAATAAGTAATCCAACGCAGGAGCCAGGGAACCCAGCCCTGGGCCTGCCGGGAAAACTCCTCTCCCCGTACCCGGGTAGCCAAAACGGAAAGGGGAAAGGCAAAGCAGATGGCCAGGGCAGTCCCGATGACGGAAATCTCCAAGGTCTCCACTATGAGCTTAAAGGAATTCTTGAGGAAGTCCGGTGAAGTTTCCGGAGGCCATAGGCCGGCCGCAAACCGGCCCATGGCCTTTAAATTGCCCGCCTCAAGAAAGGCCTGGGGTGAAAATCCGGTCTGCCCGGCGCTAAATAACACCAGGCCCAGGACAGCCAAGCCTACCAGCCAATTAAAAAAGTTGAAACCCGGATCAAGGGATTGTTCAGGCTTCCGCACAACAAACCCTCCTCTCCTCCCCGGCAAAAGAGCGCTCAAAAATCTCCCTACCCCTATAGTCCTCAGGAAGTCCGTCAAAAACCAGCTTCCCCCTGGAGAGGACCAGCAGCCGGGTACAATACTGCAGAGCAAAATCAACCTGGTGCAGGTTCAAAATGACGGTCTTGCCCAGGCTGTTGAGCCTGCGAAACTGGTTCATAACAACTTCCGCAGTCCGGGGGTCAACTGAGGCAATAGGCTCATCTGCCATGATAATTTCCGGGTCAGCCAGGATGGCCCTGGCCACGGCAACCCGCTGTTGCTGGCCACCGGAGAGTTCCCCGCATCTGCTAAACAGCTTATCCCCGATTTCCAACCGTCCCAAAACCTCAGCAACCTCGTCCCTTTCCTCACGGGTCAGGTACAGCAGCATCCGCGCAGCCCCAACCGTTGAAATTTTGCCCAGTTTGCCCATCAGGACATTATGGGCTACCGAAAGTGAAGGGATGATATTATGGTTCTGTTGGACCAGGCTCATTCTGCTTCTAAGCCTGCGCAGTTCTCCGGTTTTAATACCCTTAAGTGACTGCCCCAGTACCCTGATCTCCCCTGCTGAGGGTGTCAGGCTGCCATTTAAAAGACGCAAAAAGGTGGTTTTCCCGGCCCCGCTGGGACCGAGAATACCCACCATTTCTCCACGGTATAAAGTTACGGAAAGCCCGTCCAGAGCAAGTATTCCCCCTGGATATTCCTTCACCGCGTTCCGGGCTGCAATGACCTCACCGGCCGTGCCACGCTCATGGTTACTTTGCTGTACTTTTCCTATCACTGTTTTTGCCCCTTCAACAAGCCCAGGCGGGTGGCTTGTTCTTCAATATAAGCATAATCCTGATCCGTTATTTTCGCATATTTTTCAGCCCGCATCAGGTCCAGTAGTTGCGGATCGTTCATAGTCAGAAAGGCACCGGTAATTTGTTCTACCAGCGCTTTATCCAGCCCGGCCCTGACTACCCAAGGATAGCCCTCAACCGGCTCGGACTCAGCCAGCACGCGGATTTTGCTCTTATCCGCCTTGCCTTGCTTAATCAGCTTATCCAGAATCCGGCCCTCAATACCTCCGGCGTCTACTGTCCCGTTTTGCACTGCGGCAGCAGTGGCATCATGGGCACCGGTATAGATTACCTGTTTCAAGTCCTCCGGAACCTTAATGCCGGCTTTATCCAACATAATCCGGGGATACAGGGAACCTGAGGTCGAATTGATATCACCAAAAGCAAATACCTTACCTTTCAGTTCCTCAACCTTTTTTACCGGACTGTTTGCCGGAACGATAATCTGGCTGTGGTACTTGGTGGTTTTGGTCTGACGGTCAATTTCAGTAACAATTGGGTACACCCCGGCCCGTTTTTTGGCCTGGACATAAGTCAGCCCGCCAAAGTACGCTAAATCCAGCTTGTCATTGGCCATTGCTTCCACCACTGCCGTATAATCCGGACCTACAAACAGTTCAACCGGCATTCCCAGTTTCTCGCTCAGATAAGCCCGGAACGGCTCGTACTGGGCTTTCACCTTATCAGGTGATTGGTTAGGAATAAGACCAACCCGCAGGACATTGGATATAACGACTGCGTCGGTGTTTTTGGAAGCATCTGTGGACTTTACACCCCCGCAACCGGCCAACAGGCCAAGCAGGATGGCTAATAATACCGGTACACTAAGTCTGGCGAGTCTTGTAAAATTCACTGCTCAATCATCCTCCAATGCATACTTTTTCGATAAAATTATAACAAAGCTTTCCTGAACCGGCTAACAAAAAGATTTTATCTGACTACTGGTATCCATAAGTATTTTTTATAGACCAAACTTTTCAATACCTGAAAAGGTAGTTTGGAGAACAAGGAACTCGCAGGTATTGTGTCGAATACTACCGTAAAAACAGTTAATGAGAAAGGTAAGCTATTTTCATGCGAAAACTATTACAAAATGATGCATTCTTTAAAGTGTTATTTGATGTAATTCCAGTCTTGTCTTTGATTGTGAATATAGATGGACGTGTTTATTCCGTCAACCATGCAGCAAAAAATTTGCTCGGCGTTACCGATGAAGCGGTATATTTACAAAAAGGCGGAGATGTTCTTCATTGCATTCATACAAAAGATGATCCTAATGGTTGTGGCTTTGGGCAGGCTTGCAAGAGTTGTGTAGTGAGGAATACTGCAATGGAAGCAATAAGTGGCTCTTCCACACACCGTACCAAAGGACAGTTCGAGGCGCTACTTGGTGATACTATTAAGCAACTAAATTTACTCGTGAGCGCTGCCCCATTTGAATACCAGGGAAACAAGTTTGCAATACTGATTTTAGAAGATATTTCGCTGATTACCGAGCTAGAGGGACTATTACCTATTTGTGCTTCTTGCAAAAGTATACGTGATGATAAGGGTTATTGGAATCGTCTGGAAAAATATATTCAAGAACATTCCGAAGCTGATTTCACACATAGCTTTTGTCCGGATTGTATAAAAAAACTTTATCCTGATTATTATGATAAAATTGTACAGTATCTGGTTGAAGAATAAAAAGCTGTTTCTAACACTTAATCCCAGGCTCACAACGGCCTGGGGTCTGTTTTTCTCTTCACCGGGCTAGGGAATAGTATCAGTTAGACATAATTTTGTTTGGCAAGCATTTTTAGGATATAATTTTCCTACGAAGAGTTCCATCTTGAGAGGGATTAATCTCTAAATGGAAGAAATTCATATCCATATATTTTCGGAGGAAGTGTATGAAGTTTACAGTCAGAGAGGCTACTGAGCAGGATATTCCGGGCATCATTCAGTGTGCTGCTGAAACTTGGCACGATACCTATGAGGATATTCTGGGACCGCGTACCATTGCGGCCGAGCTTGCGGAGTATTACAATCAGCAAGCTATTGCCAACCATTTAAAGAGACCTAATTCCACCTTCCTGGTTGCTGAATACAAATCACAAATCATTGGCTTTGCCCAGGCCTATGACCACGGGCCGTTAGTAGAACTGGCCAGGCTCTATGTGTTACCCCGTTATCAGCGTAAAGGGG
>JAJZTU010000219.1:4933-5763 GCA_021848765.1 Bacillota bacterium | reverse complement strand
GGATGTTTGATCTGACTATTATCTCCCACTGCGAAGACCCGGACCTGGCGGCAGAGGGAGTTATGCATGAGGGATACTGGTCCACGGTGCTGGGTTTGAAAGGAATACCTTCAGCAGCGGAAGAAGTCATGGTAGCCAGGGATATCATCCTTGCCGAGCTGACCGGATGCCCGGTGCACATTGCCCATGTGAGCACAGCAGGATCAGTACGGATTATCAGGGAGGCCAAAGCCAGGGGAGTGCAGGTTACCGCCGAAGCTGCACCTCATCACTTTACGCTCACCCACGAGGCAGTGCAGGGCTATAACACCAATACCAAAGTAAACCCTCCCTTGCGCACTGCTGAGGATGTAGAGGCAGTCAAAGAAGGCTTAAAGGACGGCGCCATTGATGTGATCGCCACAGACCACGCCCCTCATGCTCCGGAGGAAAAGGATGTGGAGTACGCCTATGCCCCTTTCGGCATGGTCGGCCTGGAGACTGCAGTGCCCCTGGTCTTCAGGGAACTGGTGGCCCCGGGGGTATTAAGCCTCAATGACGCTATTGCCAAGCTAACGGTGAATCCGGCCCGCATCCTGGGCCTCAATCAGGAAACACCGGGCCTCAACAAAGGCCGGCTTGCCCAGGGAGCAGATGCCGATATCACCGTCATCGACCCTGAGGCCACAGAAGTCCTGAAGGCCAAGAACATGGCCGGTAAGAGCAAGAATACCCCCTTCCTCGGCTGGGAGCTAAAAGGCCTGCCGGTGGTAACCATAGTCGGGGGGCAAGTGGTTAGTACGCGGACCTAACCTGGCAAATATTGCTCTTGGCATCGCGGCAAACTTTGT
>JAJZTU010000219.1:0-4923 GCA_021848765.1 Bacillota bacterium | reverse complement strand
GAGTGGACCAGAGAAGAACTTGGAGGTGCACCATGGAGGCAGTATTAGCCCTGGAAAACGGCAGTATTTTTCGCGGTAAAGCCTTCGGGGCTGCCGGTGAGCAGCACGGAGAAGTAGTATTTAACACCAGCATGACCGGTTACCAGGAAATTTTGACCGACCCTTCCTATTGCGGAGAAATTGTAGTGATGACTTATCCCCTCATTGGCAACTATGGTGTGAATCACGAGGATTTTGAGCATAAATATTCCTTTGTCCGCGGCTTTGTGGTCAAACAGGCTTGTGACCACCCCAGCAACTGGCGGGTCCAGGAGGAGTTACACCACTTTCTGGCTGAGCGGGGCATTATCGGCATAGCCGGGGTGGATACCCGGGCCCTGACCCGCCAACTCCGCACCAAAGGCACCATGCGGGGCATCATCTCCACTGACGTGAGTGACGTCCAGGCCCTGGTAGCTCGCGCCCGGCAGGCGCCTACCCTGTCTGATGAGGAACCGGTGCCTTCGGTTACTACCAAGGAAGTTTTCCGGGTGCCTGGTGACGGCCTGCGGGTGGCAGTAGTCGACTTCGGGGCCAAGGCCAATATCATGCGCTGCCTTTCCAACCTGGGTTGTGACCTGACAGTGGTCCCGGCCCAAACCACAGCCGAAGAAATCCTTAAACTAAATCCTGATGGAATCATGCTCTCCAACGGACCCGGAGACCCGGAGCGGGTGCCTTATGCGATCAACACCGTAAAGGAACTGCTGGGCAAGAAGCCCATCTTTGGGATCTGCCTGGGCCACCAGATCCTGGGATTGGCTGTGGGCGCCAAGACCTACAAGTTGAAGTTCGGCCACCGGGGAGCAAACCATCCGGTAAAGGACCTGCTTTCCGGGAAGGTCCACATCACCTCGCAAAACCACGGCTATGCCGTAGACCAGGAATCGCTCCAAGGACTGCCGGTGGAAATCACCCACCTGAATATCAATGACAACACCGTGGAAGGCTTCCGGCACACTGAACTGCCGGCTTTCTCCGTGCAATATCACCCTGAGGCTTCCCCCGGACCCACTGATTCCAGATATCTTTTTGACCGCTTTATGGCTATGATGCAGGGGGAGGAGAAATAAAAAAATGCCAAAAAGAACAGATATAAAAAAGGTGCTGGTAATCGGTTCCGGACCGATTATCATCGGACAAGCAGCGGAATTTGACTATGCCGGGACCCAGGCCTGCCGTGCCTTAAAGGAAGAGGGGCTCCAGGTGGTGCTGGTTAACTCCAACCCGGCCACCATCATGACAGATGCCAATATGGCCGACCGGGTCTATATCGAACCCCTGACACCGGAGTTTGTGACCAGAATCATTCAACAGGAAAGGCCTGACGGCCTGCTCCCCACCCTGGGCGGCCAGGTAGGGCTGAATATTGCCCTCCAACTGGCTGAGCAGGGTATCCTCAAACGGGAAGGGGTCAAGCTCCTGGGAACACCCCTGGAGGCCATTAAGCGGGCCGAGGACAGGGAAATGTTCCGGGCGATGATGTATGAGATCGGGGAACCGGTCCCGGAGAGTACCATTGTAGAAAACCTGGATGATGCAATGGCCTTTGCCGGACAGGTGGGCCTCCCCCTGATTGTGCGCCCCGCTTATACTATGGGAGGCACCGGAGGCGGTATTGCCACCAATATGCAGGAGTTCCGGGATATCGCCATCAGGGGCCTCAAGCACAGCCTGATCAACCAGGTTTTGCTGGAGCGCAGTGTGGCCGGGTGGAAGGAAATTGAGTATGAGGTAATGCGGGACAGCAATGACAACTGCATCACCATTTGCAACATGGAAAACATCGACCCGGTGGGTATTCACACCGGGGACAGCATAGTGGTCGCCCCGTCTCAGACTTTGGCCGACAAGGAATACCAGATGCTCCGGACCGCTTCCCTGAAGATTATCCGGGCTCTGGGCATCGAGGGAGGATGCAATGTCCAGTTCGCCTTAAACCCCCACAGCTTTGAATATATCGTAATTGAGGTAAACCCCCGGGTTTCCCGGTCCTCAGCCCTTGCTTCCAAGGCTACGGGCTACCCCATCGCCAAGGTAGCGGCCAAGATCGCCATTGGCCTCACTTTGGACGAGATTAAAAATGCGGTGACCGGGAAAACCTATGCCTGCTTTGAACCGGCCCTGGACTACTGTGTGGTAAAAATTCCCCGCTGGCCTTTTGACAAGTTTGCTACTGCCGACCGGTCTCTGGGTACCCAGATGAAGGCCACCGGCGAGGTCATGGCCATCGACCGCAGCCTGGAGGCAGCCCTGCACAAAGCGGTGCGCTCCCTGGAGATCGGCCTTTGCGGTTTCTACCTGCCCCATCTGGAGCGGATGGGTGTTGAGGAACTAAAGCAGAAAGTGCTGGCCCGGGATGATGAGCGGACTTTGGCTGTAGCCGAACTGCTGCGCAAAGGGGTATCCGTTGAGGAACTGCATGAGCTGACTACCATTGACCGCTTCTTTTTGAAAAAGCTCCTGAACATTGTAGAAACAGAGCGGAAGTTAAAAACAGCTGCAGGCCGTACCAACCGGGTTGCTGCCGGCAGCTGCAACCAGGCCGGAGTGGGCTGTGATTTTGCCGGCGGCAGTGCAACCATCCTGCCCCGGGAACTGCTGCGCGAGGCTAAGGAAATGGGCTTTGCGGATGAATATATTGCCGGGCTGGCAGGGCTTGACACCGGGGAAGTGCGCCGCCGGCGGGAATCCCAGGGCATTAAGCCTGTGTACAAGATGGTAGATACTTGTGCTGCCGAATTTGAGGCCATGACCCCGTATTTTTATTCCACTTATGATGAAGAAGATGAAGCCGGGGTGGAGGACAAACGGAAAATAGTGGTGCTGGGTTCCGGCCCAATCAGGATTGGCCAGGGAATTGAGTTTGACTACTGCTCCGTCCATGCTGTGTGGGCACTGCAGAAGGAAGGCATTGAGGCTATTATTATTAACAACAACCCGGAGACGGTAAGTACTGACTTTGATACCGCCAACCGGCTGTATTTTGAACCCCTGGTCCCGGAGGATGTGCTGAACATCATTGAGAAGGAAAAGCCGGAGGGAGTTGTGGTCCAGTTCGGCGGCCAGACGGCTATCAACCTGGCTGAGCCCCTTTACAAGGCCGGAATTAAGATTGTGGGCACCGCAATGAAGAATATCGACATTGCCGAGGACCGGGACAAATTTGACCAGCTCCTGCTGGCTCTGGACATTCCTAAGCCCCCGGGCAAAACTGCGGTTTCCGTGCCGGAGGCTGTGACTATTGCCGATAAAGTGGGTTATCCGGTTTTGGTGCGTCCTTCCTATGTTCTGGGCGGAAGGGCCATGGAAATCGTGTATACTGAGGAAGAACTGCTGAATTATATGGCTACTGCGGTTAAGGTAAACCCCAACCACCCGGTATTGGTTGATAAGTATATGGTGGGTATTGAAGTAGAGGTGGATGCCATCTCCGACGGGGAGACTGTGGTCATCCCGGGAATCATGGAGCATATCGAGCGGGCCGGGGTGCACTCCGGGGACAGCATTGCCGTGTACCCGGCGACCCACCTGGGAGAGAAGATTACCAGGCAAGTAGAGGAATACACCCTGAAACTGGCCCGGGCCCTGGAGGTCAAGGGTCTGCTGAACATCCAGTATGTGCTGCATGAGGACCAAATCTATGTTATCGAAGTTAACCCCCGGTCCAGCCGCACCGTACCCTACCTGAGTAAAATCACCGGGGTGCCTATGGTGGATTTGGCCATGAAGGCAGCCCTGGGTTATCAGCTCAAAGACCTGGGTTACAAGAGCGGCCTGGTGCCGCCCCCGGATTTCCATGCGGTAAAGGCTCCGGTATTCTCCTTTGGCAAGCTGTTGCAGGTGGAAACCTCCCTGGGACCGGAAATGAAGTCCACCGGTGAGGTTATGGGTGTGGACGTAAGCTTCCACCTGGCCATGTACAAAGCCCTGGTGGCAGCAGGCTGGGTAATCCCCAGACAAGGGACTATTCTGGTCACTGTTTCGGATAAGGATAAGGAAGAGGCTATTCCCATCATCAAAGGTTTCGCCCGGTTGGGCTTTAAGATCATTGCTACCAAAGGGACTGCCGATTCGCTGCAACAGGCCGGCCTGGAGGTCCAGCCTGTGAACAAGATCCGGGAGGGTTCACCCCATATTATTGACCTCATTCAGCAGGATAAAATTCACCTGGTAATTAATACCCTGACCAAAGGCAAAATGCCCGAGCGGGATGGTTTCCAAATCCGCCGGGCCAGTGTGGAGCACAGCATTCCCTGCCTGACTTCCCTGGATACCACCAAGGTGATGCTCCAGGTGCTCCAGGAGCTGGATAAAGGGCGGAAGACCACCCTTAAGCCCCTGCAGGAGTACAGTGAGTTGGGCCAGGGTGTAAAGAGCTGGTATTAATGGTGTAGCTTGCCGGCAGGTTCGGATTAAACGGTTCTCATTAAACGGATTCCCTGGTAAGGAGATTCCCAGTAAGGAGGTACCCATGAAACAAGCTCAAGCCCTGGTGGTAGACCACCGGGAACTAAAAGGGAATTACCGGCTGCTGACCCTGAAGGCGCCGGAGATCGCGGCTTTTGCCAAGCCGGGGCAGTTTGTCCACGTGCGCTGTGGCGATACCCTGGAGCCCCTTTTGCGCAGGCCGGTCAGCATTCACAAAATCGAAGCAGACCATGGGAGGTTAAGCCTTCTGTACCATGTAGTGGGGAGGGGCACCAGGCTCTTGGCAGAGAAGCAGCCGGGGGAACTGGTGGACCTCATGGGTCCCCTGGGCCGGGGCTTTACGCTGCCGGAGTGGGTGAACAAGGCTGTGGTAGTGGGCGGCGGCATCGGAACTGCGCCCCTGCTGCCCCTGGTGGAAACCCTGGTACTGGCCCGGGTGGAGACCACAGTTAT
>JAJZTU010000218.1 GCA_021848765.1 Bacillota bacterium | reverse complement strand
TCTTCCATAGCCTTCTGGAAACCGGCCTTGTCCACAGTAAGGCCATGTTCTTCCGCAGTATCCTCAGTCAGGTCAAGGGGAAAACCATAAGTATCGTAAAGGGTAAAAGCCTGCTGACCGGAAATTTGCTTTCCGCCTTCAGCCTTAAGCTTGGCTACCATTTCCTCCACAATCCGCATTCCGTCATGAAGGGTGACATGGAAGCGCTCTTCCTCCAGTTTGATGACCTGCTGGACATATTCCTGCTTTTCCTTAAGCTCGGGATAGGCCCCACTCATCAGGTCAACCACCACCGGGACCATTCTATAAAGGAATGGTTCATTGATTTCCAGGACCTTCCCAAAGCGTACCGCCCGGCGCAAAATCCGTCTCAACACATAGCCCCTGCCCTCATTGCTGGGCAGAACCCCGTCACTGATCAGGAAAGTGCAAGCCCGGGAATGGTCAGCGATAACCCTGAAGGGGAATCCCCGGTCATCGCGATGGTATGCTTTGCCGCACAACTGCTCCACAGCTTTAACAATGGACTGAATCAAATCGGTGTCATAGTTGCTGGCGACATTCTGGACAACTGCGGTAATCCTCTCCAGCCCCATTCCTGTATCAATACTGGGTTTCGGCAAAGGATTCATCGTCCCGTCGGCATCCCGGTTATACTGCATGAATACCAGGTTCCAAATCTCCAGAAACCGGTCACAGTCACATTTCCCGATGCCGCACTGATCAGAGCAGGAATATTCCTCACCCCGGTCAATCAGGATTTCACTGCACGGGCCGCAGGGTCCGGTATCTCCCATAGCCCAGAAGTTATCCTTTTCCCCCAGCCGGATAATCCGCTCTTCAGGAATCCCGGCTATCTCCCGCCACAGCTCAATTG
This sequence comes from Bacillota bacterium, assembly GCA_021848765.1. Classification (GTDB taxonomy): domain Bacteria; phylum Bacillota; order Carboxydocellales; family JAJZTU01; genus JAJZTU01. The sequence goes on along the minus strand of JAJZTU010000218.1, from coordinate 4,890 downwards.
CCTCATCATCATCCAGGTAGACGGTAGCATACAACTTGTCCTTAGGCAGGCCTAACCGCCCGGTTAAAAACTCCCAAGCATAAGTAATAGCGTCCCGCTTAAAATAATCCCCAAAGGAGAAGTTGCCCAACATCTCAAAAAAAGTATGGTGACGGGCAGTACGACCCACAGTGTCCAGGTCATTGTGCTTTCCTCCGGCCCGCACACATTTTTGGGAGGTAGTAGCCCGCTTATAAGCCCGCTCTTCCAGCCCCAAAAAGACATCCTTGAACTGGTTCATCCCTGCATTAGCAAACAGCAGGGTAGGATCATTATGGGGAACCAGAGAGGAACTGGCTACCCTGGTATGACCTTTTTCCTCAAAATATTTTAAAAACATTTCCCGGATCTCATTACCTGAATACATCATTTTACCCCCCGCCGCAACTGCCATAAAAGCTTACTCACGCACAGTGAAAACTAGCAATATTATACAGAATGGCCTGTTTATTGTCAACATTCGCATACTCCACATTGGCATCACTCCACAAATTGGCCTCACTCCACAAGTTTCAAAAAAACATACCTGCTGACCAACCGCAGCATAGCGGCTAAAGGGAGGGCCACCAGCATACCAACTATGCCCCACAACTTACCACCCGCCAGGAGAGCAAAAATAATCACCACCGGGTGTAAACCCAGTGCATCTCCAAGTATTTTCGGAGAAATAACACTGCTCTCGATTTGCTGTACCACTAAAATTACCAAGGCTGCATAGAGGGTCAATCGCCAAGATTGCAAAATTCCGATGGCTACAGCGGGAATCGCCCCCAGGAAGGGTCCGAAAAAGGGAATCAAATCCGCCAAGCCGGCAAAAATTCCTATCAGCAGGGCAAAGGGCATCCCAATCAGGTACATGCCCAGAGCTGTCAGTCCACCCACCACCAGACACACCACCAGGTGACCCCGGATGAACTTTCTGACAATTTCATCCGTGTCCCGGACCAGATCCAGGACATCCCCTTTGATTTTTCTGGGCAGCAAACTCTCAAACCCACTACGAATGCTGTCCTTATCTTTCAAGATATAAAATGCCAAAACAGGAGCCAGTAAAAAGCTCAACACCTGGCTAAACAGGTTAACCAGAAGATCAACACTCTGGTGAACAAGCCTTAAAATCATGTCCTCGGCCCCGGCTAACCGCTGGTCAATAACCTTGCGTACGCTTTCGGGCAAGTCAAAACTGCTGTAATTATTCTGCAAGCGCAGGATGATTTCCTGAAACTTGGCAGCGTAAAGCGGAATGGCTTCAGTCAGTCCGTTTAATTCCCGAATCAGGCGCGGGTAACCAAATCCCACCATCACGGCGCTAACACCTAACAGGGTGGCATATACCACCACTATTGACAGCGCTCTGGATAAGCCCCGTTCTTCCAACATTGCCACAAAAGGCGCCAAAAGGTAGGCCAACAGGGCAGCCAGGACAAAGGGCAGCAGTACGGACCGTACCGACCACAGAAAATAGGCCAGGACCACGGGCGCAAATACCAGCAGCGCCCACCGCCACGTTTGCTTCCTTAAAGCCCAGTGCACCTTTACACCCCCCCATCCGTACAGAAGATCAGCATCTTGATGATCTAATTCTGAACTTGTACACAAAAAGTGAGGAAATAATTCCTCACTCGATAGTCCTTAATCCAAAATGTTTTTGATGTCCCTTATCCCGTCTCTTACTTCATTGATAACCTTCTGGGCCCTGACGCCGGCCCGTTTGGTCCGGCCCAGTAAACCCTTTTTAGGTGAAGGTTTCCGTTGTGGCGCTGCAACTAGTCCAACAACTGCTCCAATCAGGCCTCCGGCCAATAATCCGTTGAGAAACCCCCTTCGAGCCATGATTTCACCCCCTTTGCTGATTAATTATTTTTACATGTACGGGGCAGAAAGCTCTTCTTCCCATGCTACCAGGGTACCATCTTCCGCAACGTCAAAGACCGTTAGCACTTCATTATTTTGTCTGTATTCAACACAACAATCCCAACAATAGAATTGATCGACTCCTACTTTCCCAGTGGACTTTCCTCCACATACCGGGCAGACCATTGTTCTATCTCCTTTCCATGGTTTTTACGTTATTATTGTTTCCCTTTATACACTCTTTTAACCTGATTCCGGCTGAGAAATTTGGGCTTGTCCTTCAGGAATCAGCACAGTGTTATCACCAATTACCATATTATCCGGCAAAAAAGCCTCCCAACGCCCGTCCAGCAGGTCCTGCACAAGGCCCCGGGATAGCTCGTAGCCAACGATTTCTCCTGTGGAGGGGTTAAATAAAATATCTTCAATAATTCCCAGTTCCGCACCTTTTTCGGTAAGCACCTTGAACCCTTTGAGGCTCACCCGGTCCCTGCATAATTCCTGCAAATCTTTTTGACTATTGCTGTCCAGGACAACCTCTGACCCTTTTACAGTTACCGCATCCTCCCCGATATGTTGAAGGTCTTGCCAGGTAACAATTTTGGCCCCTTTGATCCAGCCGCCCTCTTCCAATAGCACGGCCAGAATCTTCTGCTCCCTGGGCTCATAAATAATCTCCTTAACCTCCCCTAATTCGCTGCCCATGTCCAGGGCAATGACCGGCAGCCCGGTCAGTTTGCGCCCTTTGATGAAATTTCGCTCGGGTGTCACATCCTCGTTCCCCTTTTCAGAGTAATTATATTTAGTATGCCGGAAATCTTAACGAAAAAGTCTCTTTAAGCAAAATAAAAAACTGACCCGTGCGGATCAGTTCATGACCAAAAAAGCTGTCCTTGGACCAGTCAATGATTCTTAAGAAACTCCAGACAAGCCAGGTAAATAGCCTGAGCAGCTTTCTGCTTAGTGGCCTCGCTCCTAAATAGGGCTTCCTCCTGCGGATTTGTAATGAAGGCCATTTCTACCAGAGCCGCCGGCACTTTGGCCCTTCTCAATACTGCTAATCCCCTGGAATCCGGCTTACTTCCCCGGTCAGTCAGGCCCAACAGCTCTCGAAAATGCTGTTGTATCACTACCGCTAACTTATAGCAACCGGGGTTTTGGCGGTAAATAACCTCAGTGCCATGGGCTTGAGGGACAGTGGCCCCATTCATATGGATACTTATAAAAACCTGAGCTTGAAGAGAATTAGCCAGAGCAGGGCGCTCAGACAGCCCAATATAGGTATCCGACTCCCTGGTCAACCGGACCGATGCCTCTTCTTGCAAGAGTAGTTTTTTAACTAAAAGGGCAACCTGAAGATTGATATCTTTTTCCCTGCTCCCGCTGGGTCCGCTTGCTCCCGGATCATTACCTCCATGACCGGGATCCAGGACAATGACCTTACCTTTAAGTTCGGGAACCTGCCTGGTTATCTCTTCTCTCTCTACAAAGACGAGCTTGCCCATGCGCTTTAATTCTTCAGCATGCTGGTTAGCATTATTCTCCTGGGAATAGCTTCCCACCTGTTGCAACACCTTATAAAAAGTCTTATTATTAACTACCACTGACCTGATATAAGCTAGCCCACCTTGAGCATCCAGGGACTGCTTTAGGCTTTCTGCCCGGGCCTTTTCCAAAAATGCCCCCAATTGAACCAAAACTCTAAAAACTATCTCCCTTTGATCTCTCATATCTATTCCTCCAAAGGTATACCACAGGCAAAACAGAGCGTTTAACAAAGTCTAAACAACCTTCATGCTTTCAACACATTTTTCCATTTATAAATTATGCGCGGACAATAAAAAATGGAACCATGGTTATCCATGATTCCATTCTGATTAAACTCAATTAAACTTACTTTACGAATCTAACTGCTTTTCGATAATCCCCCCGCCAAGAACTATATCCCCCTGGTAAAACACAACAGCCTGCCCGGGGGTAATCGCCCGCTGGGGCTGCCGGAACCTCACTACGACCCTGCCCTCATCCCCCGGCGAAATTTCTGCGGTCGCAGCCTTTGCGCTGTAGCGGATCTTAGCCTCCACCTCAACCTGCCCCGGTAGTTCATCCATCTTTATAAAATTAACATCCCTGGCCAGCAAACCCTGGCCAAAAACTTCTTCGTTACTTCCCAGAATCACGGCATTACGCTTTGGATCAAGAGCCACCACATAGGCGGGCTCACCCAGGGCAATACCCAAACCCTTCCGTTGCCCGATGGTGTAGAAAGGCAGTCCTTTATGCTTCCCCACAATCTCGCCTTTAGTGGTAATGAAGGGGCCCGGCTTGATTTCCTCACCGAACCTTTCCTGAAGAAAAGCGCCATAATCATCATCAGGGACGAAACAGATTTCCTGGCTATCCGGCTTATTAGCCACCGTGAGCCCCCGCTCCCTGGCCATTTCCCGGGTCTGCACCTTGGTATATTCCCCCAAAGGCAGCAGGGTATGAGCCAGCTGATCCTGGGTAAAGGTATACAGGGCATAGCTTTGGTCCTTGGTGAGGTCCTTAGCCCTTAACAGCAGGTATCTTCCCAGGTTTTGGTCAAACTCAATCCGGGAGTAGTGCCCGGTAGCGATAAAATCAGCTCCCATGGCCCTGGCCTTAGTTAACAAGGCCTCGAACTTCACAAACCGGTTACAGGCAATACAGGGGTTAGGAGTCCTCCCCTGCCGGTACTCGTCACAAAAATAATCGATAACGGTACGGCTGAACAGTTCCCTGAAGTTCATTACATAATAAGGGATCCCCAGGGTATTGGCCACCCTCCGGGCATCATCCACCGCCGAAAGGGAACAGCATCCCCCGTGATCCTCGTCCTCCCGTTCGGGCGACCAAATCTGCATGGTCACCCCTATAACCTCATATCCCTGTTCCACCAGCAGGGCGGCCGCAAGGGAGCTGTCCACTCCCCCGCTCATGGCCACCACAACCTTCTGCTTTGTCATCATCTTCACC
>JAJZTU010000217.1 GCA_021848765.1 Bacillota bacterium | reverse complement strand
ATTAAGTGGACCGCCCGTCAGAACAGCCCCCAAAAAAGCTGCAAGGCCAAAGCGGCGTTCCAAATGGCATGGGCAACAATAGGTGTCCACAAAGAACCGGTTTTCTCATAAAGCAGGTTCAGTATCCAGCCGGCAACTGCCAGAGGGAGCAATCTCCAAAAATCAAAGTGCATGGCTCCAAAAAACAGGGCTGAGAGAATACTCCCTCTTTGCGGTCCCCAGGTAACCCTGAAAAGGGGAAAACAATACCCTCTAAAAAAAACCTCTTCACTTACCGGAGCAATCACTGCTACTGATACCAAAACAGGCAGGAACTCCCGCCAGGAACCTGCCCGGCTTATCTCTATAACTGCTGCCTGCTGGGGAACCTGCCAGGGCAAAAGCTCAATTACTCTGGTTATTTCCGCCATTAACCAAGCCATCCCCAGGCCACCGGCCAGGGCAAAAGCCAATCCCTTCCGGGAAGGAATCTCCCCCAGTCCCACTTCCCACCAGTTCCCACCCCGGATTTTTAAAAAAAAGGCAACCAGACCAAAAAGCAGAAAACCTTGAAAAAAGGAATTGGTAGCAAAGCTAAAATTTTCATTCCAGGAGGTCCAGAAGGAAATAATGGATATTAACAAAAATAAAATAGCCAGCAAATCTGTCCAGGAACCTGCACTACGCTCAAAAGGCCTTTCCTGCCTCAATCAAACTCCCTCAATTCCTTGAAAAATATTTTCCTATAACGTTATTCTTCCTCCAATTGTATTTTTCCTCCAAATCCGCTACACATTTGCGTTAATTTACAGCTAATATTGACTTTTCCTTCAGGACATACTAGAAAAGTGCAACGATACTTCATTAGTGAGTTCTCTACAAAATGTTTGGTTGGGAAAAGGAGGAAGGAATGTGAGCACCGTAAACTGGGTTGTCTTTTCGCTAATCCTTTTGGGCGCCCTGAGTCTCTTCTTTGTCCTTCGTGAATCGAGCAAAACAGCCCCCTCCAGGAAGCCTGAAACTTCAAAAACTCTGGCGGATTTCTCCTTTGAAACATCGGAAGCGCTAACTCAGGAACTACTTCCTCAGCAAGAACCAATTAGCCGGCAGCTCCACGGAGGACTCACCTTTGCCTCAAGTATCTTAACCGCTCTGCCCCGTAATCCCAGGTCACTGTATGTCTACTGGGAGTTTGTTAATCAGGGGGAATCACCCCTGCAAAAATTACTCAACTCGTACGGTCCTGGCGCTTTTCCCATTCTCCGCATCTATGAACTCACTGAGCCCTACTTTGCAAGTAACACTATTCGCGGTTATTTTAATTTACCCATTGATGCTGCTGCCGACAACTGGTACGTTGAGGTTCCTCACGCCGGCACAATTTATTGCGTCGAGCTGGGTATAGTTTTAGCCGGCGGTAACTACATTGGCCTATTGCGCTCACGGGAAGTGTCTACACCCAGGAATACGGTATCCCCGAGAATCGACCCTGACTGGTTGCCCCTGCCCGGATTACAATTTGGTTTTGGAAGTCCCGGCGAAACCTTAACATCCTCTGCACTGGTTAAGGAGCTATCCGGCTCCAAAAAACATTGATAAATTTAATTTAGAAAGGATGAGTTACAGAGTGGAACTGGACTACACCAAAGCAGCCAGTGGGACTCTCAACCCTCCCACTGGTATTTCTTTTGTTGTTACCGGCATTCCTGAACTTCCCCATGCTTATGAAGAGAACCGCTTGGTATTGTTACCCCGAAATCCCCGGAGCCTGTTTGCTTACTGGGACGTTCGCCAGGACACCGCTCCCGGGCGCCAACTGGTCCTGCGGGTTTACAGTGCGGAAACGACCGGTTCAGCGCTTGAACAGGAGATACCTTTACACCGGGAAGCCAATAATTGGTATATCCATATTCCCGATACCGGAGGATTATATTTTGCCCTATTGGGGCATCTTATCGATGGTAAATTTGTTCCCTGGCTAACTTCCAATAGAGTCAAGGCTCCCCTGGCCAAAGCTTCAGCAAAAATTGATCCCGGTTGGCCTCCGTTGGACTTGCCCCACATTACGGACAGTACCGTAACCGGCTTTAACCCTGGAACTTCCTGGTTTTCTAACCTAAAAGCTTAAGCGCCTGGCATCAATTACTATTTAAATTTCTGGAAGGGATGATCTTCGTTGGCCAAAGGATACCTAGCCCTGGCACTACATGCCCATCTGCCTTTTGTCAAACACCCTGATGACCCCCATGCTTTAGAGGAACGGTGGCTTTATGAAGCCATCTCGGAAACCTACATTCCCTTAATCAACGTCTTCCAAGGTTTAGTCCGGGATGGGGTGGATTTTCGGCTCACCCTGTCCTTAAGCCCTCCTTTGCTCTGCATGCTGGCAGATGAACTCCTGCAGCAGAGATACCTAAACCATCTGCACAAGCTGCAGGAGTTGATTTACCGGGAACTGGAGCGCACCTATCAGCAACCGGATTTTCACCGGTTGGCCCAAATGTACCAGTACCGGATCAACCAGTGCCATCACATCTTTCACCAGGAGTATGGCAATAACCTGATCCAGGCCTTTAAGCAGCTTCAGGACCAAGGTAAGCTGGAGGTTATCACCTGCGGAGCCACCCATGGATATTTTCCACTTAATAACCTGTACCGGGAAGCTATCCGTGCCCAGGTTGGCATCGCTGTTAAAACTTACGAAAAACATTTTGGCTGCCCGCCCAAAGGACTCTGGCTTCCTGAGTGTGCCTATAATCCCGGAGATGATGAAATTCTAAAAGAGTTCGGCCTGCAATATTTTTTCGTGGATACCCATGGAATTCTCTTTGCCGACTGCAGGCCGCGGTACGGAGTTTATGCACCGGTCTATTGTCCGTCCGGGGTGGCGGCCTTCGGCCGGGATGCAGAGTCCTCCAAGCAGGTCTGGAGCGCTGACGAAGGCTATCCCGGAGATTTTGACTACAGGGAATACTACCGGGATATTGGTTACGATTTGGACTATGACTATATTAAATCCTATATCCATCCCGACGGCCACCGGCTAAACACAGGGATAAAATACTACCGCATTACAGGAAAGCAGACCCATGATAAACAGCCCTATATGCCTCAATGGGCCCGCGAAAAAGCGGCTATTCATGCGGGCAACTTCATGTTCAACCGGGAAAAACAAATAGAACACCTGGCCGGCATAATGGACCGCAAGCCCATTATTGTTGCTCCCTATGATGCAGAGCTTTTTGGGCACTGGTGGTTTGAAGGCCCGGATTTTCTGGATTTCCTGATTAGAAAAATTTACTACGACCAATCAGTCGTCAAAATGGTTACCCCCGGTGATTACCTGGCAGAATACCCGCTAAATCAGGTAACCACCCCCTGCATGAGCAGTTGGGGCCATAAAGGGTATCATGAATTTTGGCTGGACGGGAGCAATGACTGGATCTACCGCCACCTGCACAAAGCAACGGAAAGGATGATTGAACTCGCTAATCAGCATCGTTGGTCTGAGGGGCTGACGGAAAGGGCCTTAAAACAGGCTGCCAGAGAATTGCTTTTAGCACAAAGCAGCGACTGGGCTTTTATCATGAAAACCGGGACCATGGTGGATTATGCGGTCAGAAGGACGAAACAGCATATCCATAATTTCACCAGGCTTTATCGATCTGTTAAAAACAATGACTTGGATAAAAAGTGGTTGGAGGATTTGGAAGCGACGGACAACATTTTCCCGGAAGTGGATTACCGGATCTATTGTAAGTAAGTGTATTGCCTTCATCTTCTCATAGAAATTAAGCGGGCCGTAGGTCATCACCCACGGCCCGCTTTTAAATCTAAACAGAGGTCACAATTTTGGCAATTCTTTCTACAACCTGATCAGTCAAAGCCTCGGCCACTTCCATAGAATATCCTTCCCCGTAAACCCTGCAAAGAGGCTCTTCTGAATCCGGTAAAACCAGAGTCCATCCCTCATCATAAAAAACTTTAATCCCATCTAACAGTTCGACCTGGTCATGTTTATGTTCTTCAATCAACCGGCGAATAACCTTACCCTTGGCTTCCCAGGGGCACTCCACAGCCTTTTTGCTGAGGTAGAATTCCGGGATTTCCGCCACTGCTTCCGAAAGGCGCAAGCCCTCATTGGCTAAATAACTTAAGATTTTACCCAAAGCAAACAGGGCGTCAAAGTTCATCAGGAACTGCCCATAGGAATCGCCGTCCAGCCCTCCTTGCAAACAATACTCCATTAAGGATTGCAAGGAGGTTTTGGTCCTGACTACCTGGGCTTTATACCTCCCTGCCAGTTCCTCAATGGCCCGGGAAGCTGTAACCGGGACAACCACCTTACCCTCAGGCATAGTTCTGAGCATTACCAGAGAGATTAAAGCCAGCAGAGTATCATCGTTGATGACATTTCCGGTATCATCCACCAAAATTAAGCTTTCACCGCTACCGTCAAGACATATTCCCAAGTCAGCGCCACTTCCCCGGACGGCCTCAGCCAGTCTTTGGGTGACATTGGCCTCTTGTTCTAGCGCAAAATTAAGGTAAGTGACCCGGCAGCCCAGTTTATCGGTCATGGTTGGCGCCAGCGTACTCAAACCGGGCGGCAGGGCGGCAAAAACCAGGCTGGGACGGCGGTGCCGTAAAGCATGCCCATCAATTTGACTCATCAGGAAACTTAAATACTGCTCTCCTGCTCTGGGTACTGATGTCACTTGTCTTATCTTAGCGCCCTCTACCCGGCGGATATCCTCCCTGGCTAAAAGATTCTCAATCTTCCGCTCTTCTCCCTTGCTGATATTTCCTCCCTGGCTATTAAACAAGTTGATCCGGATTTTTTCTCCCTGAACGTCCACCCGCTTAATGTGCACCCCACCCTTGCCCTGCAAGCTTCCTACCATGTAGCGGGCTACCGGCGTAATGGCAGTACCCAGGTCCAGCACCTCTATACCTGAAGACAGCAGCCCTGCACAGATACTTGCATGGAGCATACCGGCTGCCGGCCAACAATCAGTACTCAGGGTTATTTTACTTCCCTGGGGCAGGCAGCTTCCAAAGGCTGCCCCTAACTTGGCTGCAAACTCAGGGGTAAGTTCCTGGTTAACCGTCCCCGGAAAGCCGTCCAAGCCAAAAAGGGTCTTGGTGCTCCGGGTCCCCCAAATTAAGCTGTCCCGGAGGGTTGCCCCGTTTTCTACGTGTTTGCCCGGCCAAATTTTCACATTAGGCTTAACCAGGCAGCGGTCCTTAATGATGGATTCATCCCCTACAACTGCTCCTTCAAATACAGAGGCATTGGCTCTCACCTGTACACCGTTACAAAGCACCGCTCCTCTGATTTGGGAATGTTTCCCCACAAACACATTATTCCACAAGATGCTGCGTTTCAGAGATGCTCCTGTTTCAATCCTGGTATTCCTCCCCAATACTGTGAATGGACCCACCACGGCGTCCGTTTTGACTTGAGTGTTGGCGCCCAGGAAGACCGGACCCACAATCCGGGCTGTGGGATGCAGTTCTACCCCTTCTTCTGCCCAGATCCCCGGTTGGATTTGCCGGCCGGGAAATTCCAGGTCCACCAGTCCGCTTAAAACATCATAGTGGGCCTGGGTATATTGCTGGAGGTTCCCGATGTCACACCAGTATCCCTTAAGGATACATCCATAGAGCGGCCTGCCCCCCCGGAGAAGTAACGGGAACAAATTCTGGCTGAAATCATACTTCCGGTTCTTTTCAAAAAACCTCAGCGCCTCCGGCTCCAAAACGTAAATTCCGGTATTGACAGTATCACTGAAAACTTCACCCCAACTGGGCTTTTCCAGGAACTGCCTGATAGATCGG
>JAJZTU010000216.1 GCA_021848765.1 Bacillota bacterium | reverse complement strand
TTAGCAATCCGCAGCATGTAGTGGTTATACATCTCTTGTATCATCATTTCATCCTGCAGGATGTCCTGGAGTTTATCTAACGTGTTCATGCTGACCATCCCCCGATTTTTAGATTAAACTATCCCCATTTTGGTCATCTTCTTAGCCAGAGTCCCATAGTGAGCCCGGGCAGCTTGTTCCATACCCTGTAGCATCTGTTGAAGTTGGGGATCTGTAATCTCCTGGCCCAGGTGGGCATATTTCTTGGCCATAGTTTCCTCCTGAAAAAGAAGCTCCTTAAAGGCATTATTCATGCGTTCCTCTTCACTGAGCATGAATTACTCACCTCCTATCCCAGTTCCTTAGGAAATAACTAAAATTCTCGGTGAACATAAGTACATTATAGGGGGCTTTACGGCCAGGGGAGCAAGGTCCTTCCACTTGCCCACTGCTCCATAGATCCCGGTAGCAGTTAATACCACCAGACTAGTCCAGGTAAGGGGTGCAAAGCTTTTGGTGGCCATCATGTTTATGGCCTGGGCCTTGGTAGGTGCGAGGGGCTTTAAGGCAGGTGCGACCGCATACTTGTTATAAATCATACTGCCGATCCAGGTTACTGCTGCCAAAATGTGTAATGTACCGCTCAGGCCGTGCAGGAACTTTTCCACAGGCATTTTCCTCCCTTAAGAAAACACACATTATTCGCTAATGTACCGGGGTTTCATAACGGTCGGTTTAACGAAGAAACGCTTAATGATTCCGTTAGAAAGATAATTCCAGCTTGATCAAGAGAAGCAATCCAAAAACCGATTGAAAACCTAAGATATATTGTTATCAACCTTTAATTTTTTATTGTTGCCTCAGTATTTATAAAGTATTCGTCGATGGTTGGGAGCCGCAGTCGGCCGGCTTGAGATTTTTTCACCACTTTATCCTTGTTCCCATATACTATATTGTACAAAAACTGCGTACCACGAGCAGAATTAGCAAGAAGGAGAGGGTAACATGATGTATCCCATGCTGGTTGCTGACCTGATGAAGGCCCTCAAGGACGAACAGAAAGCTATAGCCTATTACTCCAAATTGGCTTCCATGGCCCCGTCAAACTGGGAAAAGACTATTATCCTGGGTATTCGGCGGGATGAGAACGCCCACGCCCTAACCCTGGCCATGTGGTTGACCAGACTCACCGGCCACATGCACATGGTCATGGATATGCCCGAGCCCACTATCGCCAACTTTAAGGATGGTGTAAAAGCCGCTATCGAGGATGAGCAAAAGGCGTATGACTTCTATGGCGATTTGGCCAACCGGGCCATGTATGTCCACATGGAACTCTATTATGCTATTAAAAACATCCAGAAGGATGAATATTATCACAAGGAACTGCTGAGCATGATGAAATGAGTTAAGGAGGGTAGGAATGCCTTTTAATCCAGGCCGCTAATAACAAGAAGGATGTCATTCCGAGTTCCACGGGCAATGCAACCACAGGAAAAACCGTAGAGAGGTGTTTTTTCAGCTCGACAATATTATCGCCCAAAAGATAAGCCGCTTCCAACATTATCATGACCCCGGCAGGAATGATCAACCACCGGTAGTTGGCTAAGCCCACGGTTTGAGCCAGGCCGAGGGAAGCCGCAAAATACAATATGGAGATGGTAATACTTCCGCCCATCACAAGCACGGCCAGAATTAAGGGGTCTATGGGGAATTCAATTAACCGGGCCAGGCTCTCGGTAGGAAATGTTGTTTGAGCAACGGCATATTCGCCCAGTACCCCGAGGCTGACCAGGAACAGAGCGGTTATTAATACTCCGCTGATAATGACTCCCCGTACTTTGACCCGGAAGGATTGCCCGGGCTTGTCGTGGAAAGCCATAAAAACCCCCATTAGAATGCACACCCCGAACATGGCCATTTGAATAAGGGCTCCCCGGAAAATTCCCAACCAGGTCCAGTCTACGACAACCAGGTTAGCCAGGGATATTTTAGGGCTAACTGATAACAGCAATCCCGGAACGACGATGAATATAATGGGAGCCACCAACTCGCCCAGGCGTACTATAACTGTCAGGCCTTTGTAAACATAGTAGCCGGTAGTAGTTATTCCTAACAAAAGCAAAAATAGAAAGGGTGTCTCATCAAGTAAATAAGTTAATGAACACTCAGTAAAAATACGAAGGATAATGCCCCCCACATAAAGAAAAAACAGGGCAAATAATTTGCCGGCCAAACGTCCCAAGATTAGTTGTGGGTATTCAAAAAGCGTCCGCCCGGGATACATTTGTCCCAGTGCGTAGAGAAGCACTGCCATTAAAATATCTCCCAATACAGCTATGCACATAGATACCCAGGAATATTGCCTGCTGAACTCCAGAATAATTCCAGGCATCAGAAAGATAGAAAAGTGCATCGTTAAAATGGCGATGAGCATGGTGAACTGCCTGCTGGATATCATATCTCGGCCGGTCATAGATATTTTCACCTCATTTTCGACTTGAAGACAGTACCGGTTTGCTTTATATTGGCTGTAACTTCTACATTTACCAGGTTTGCGGGAAAGACCTTATCCTGCCACCCCTGCCGTAGTTCCCGCCACTGACCGGTATAGCTTAGTTTTACCGTTCTGCCGAATCCCACCGGGTCAGTTCGCCAATCCTGCAACTTCTCAATAACACTCATTATTTCTTCGCTCACGGTCTGAGCCAGTTCTTTTTCCATTTTTTTCAGGTAGGCGGGGTTATCCAAATCTCCTTGATACTCTTGGTCCGCTACACTGGTTTCTACTTTGACTTTTACCTTAAAACAGAGTCTGTCCCGGGATATCTCCGGATAAATTTTGGATTTTGAACCGGTAATCCGCAGTCCCACCTGCTTGCCTGCTTCTACAGGGGAATTTACCACAAGCACACCCTTGCTCACTTTATTCTGCAGCCACATTAATCCCCGGGTTTCGACAGGGTCGAGCCAGCCTACCATTCTATCACCCTTAAATACTGCTGTACCGGAGACATTTATCCGCGGCTGCTGCTTTTCCCCGCCGGACACCGTTAGAGGCGGGAGCAACTTTACACCGTTGGCCACAGGGGACAGACTTGGATCCGCAAGGTTGGTTATGAACTGAAAAAAATCAATCCCGGGCGTTGTCCCTCTTGTGCGCCCCATTTTTACCGCTAATTCCATAGCATTGGCCGACAACTTTTCCACCTCGTGGCCTGCCTCTAGAATTGCTTTTGCCGTGGTACCATGTGCCACAAAGATAACTAATTTTTCCCGAAACTTAGCACTGCGCTCAAAATACTGGAGAGCGGAAAATACCCCCTTTTGGGCCAGTTCTTCAGCCAAAATAATTACTTTGGTATGAGACCACAAAACATTACGGCCGGTCTCAGACTGGAATCTTTCCACCGCTTCGGAAACCGTTCTGCCGGTAAAGGTACGGATAAAGAAGGGTCCCTGGGTACCGGCAGCTTTCCCTCCTTTGGATTCGTCCAGTTGGGCAGGTATAATCATCTGAATGGTTAATCTTAAGTTTTCGCCCTCGTCAGCCTTCTCAATCCCCACCCCCGAAACTATAACCATCTTTTCCACTTCCTGTCTATCCCAGCAACCTGTAGAGAGAGATGGTTAGCAGCAATATACCGATGATACTTAACTGCAATATTTTTAACCTTCGCGGTAACATTATATATCACCATATTTCAGCGCAGGATTGTCGTTTTTTAATTGTTCCGGCCCTGTATTTTCTACCGTACCGGCTTTCCGTCCCTGATGCTTTGGGGTTTAATCCGCAGTGCCCTTAACGGGGCTCTGATCAAGATATCTTTTAAATCCCCGCTCGCCATGGGCGCGAGGGGCGACATGTAGGGGACTCCGAAGGACTGCAGCGAAACAAGGTATGCGACTACCAGTACCGTGGCCGGGGAAGCCAGACCTGCTGTTATGGCAGCGTCTCCCAACACCAGCCCACCAACGATGCTTACTGCCGGGCCCAGCGGGCGGGGCATGCGCACACCTGCTTCCCGGAAAATTTCGAAGGAAATTTCCATAACCAGTACTTCCAGAAAGATGGGGAAGGGTACTCCTTCCCGGGCCGATGCGCCGGCGTAGCAGAGAGGTATTAGTCCGGAGTGTTTCATTGAAAGCCTCTCTGGGTCCCTGAACCACGGTTTCGCTGGGTGACTCCTCCACGCCCCGGGTTCTGGCTTCCCATCCCCGGATATCAGCTATTAAAGCTACCGGCGTTCTGTGCAAAAGCAGGGCGACATTACCGGCCAGGATGCAATCTATAAGTTTGTACATGTTTGTTGTCTCGGACAACTGGCCGGGGAGAAGTATATGTTCTTTTATATCCCTTAATCTTAAACCTTCGCTGTGGCCTTCCTGGGCTTCAACCAGGGGTGCATGCAGCATCAACGGTTGTAAAATACCATTGTATAATGTCGTTGTATCTATTAACCCGTCAATGTAAATGATGGCTGCAACCTGTTGTTTACCGGCGATTTTGAATTTCTTTATTACCAGATCGCTAAAATCGGCCAGAATCTCTTTTATTTGTACAAGATTTTCATCCAGATTGTCAGAAAGATCACTTGTTTCGGACAAAGAAATATTTTTCTTTGTGGACCCGCTCTTTTTACGTCTCACTGGTCTGTTATACCTTATGAACATCTTTTCCTCCGGAATTTAACTGTAGGGTAATTACCTGCGTGCAATAATTGTATTATAATCCGGCGACACTGAGAATATTCTTTGGTTGCTCAGATAGCGATGAGATCTAATCCTTTTTGATGAGTAATATTATAGACCTACTGACGGACTGCAGTAGGTCTATAATTAGTAATCTTATGGGAAATGTTTTCAGCTTTCTTGTATAGTCACCGTACATCCGGTCCGGGCACTTTGATAAATCGCCCCGGCCACCGCCAAGTCGTGCATCCCTTCCGTTCCGTCGATAAGCGGCTGCCGGCCTTCCCTGATACACTCCTCCAGATGGGCAATTTCAGCAGCATAGATATCCGCAGGTACCGGTGAGTACTCCTCTACGGTCCCGTTGCGCCGGACGAACAACTTGCCCGTTGATTCCTGACCGATTGTACCTTCTGTCCAGAGCATCCCTTCACTGCCGTAGAGTTCAAGGCGGTTAAGGCTGTCGGGAGTGCTGAAGCTGACCGTAATGTTAGCTAAGCAACCATCCCTAAACAACAAGTTAGCCACAGCAGTATCCTCCGCATCACCACCTACCGTGGTATTAACGGCCCAACCCTGAGTCATGGCCTGTACGGAAGCCACTTCACTCCCGGTAACATATCTCAGGAGGTCGATGGCATGGATCCCTACATCCATCACCGGACCACCCCCGCCGATCGCTTTTTCCAACCGCCACTGGCTGCGCCGGGTATCCAAGAGGAAGCAAAAATCTACCCGGGCGGCCACAAGCCGCCCGATGGCCCCCTCCCGGAACAAACGCCGGGCCTCCCGGTGGCAGGCATGAAAGCGCATCATGTTGGCTAGCATCAGTTTTACTCCGGCCTCGTCACAGGCTTCTAGCATAACCCTGGCTTCAGCAGTATTCATTGCCATGGGTTTTTCGCACAGGACATGCTTACCGGCCCGGGCGGCTGCAAGGGTTTCCGGCAGGTGGCTCACCGTGGGGCTGGCAATATAGACCACTTCAACCTCCGGATCAGCCAAAAGTTCTTCCGCGTTGTCATAATACCTGGCGACCCCCAGTTGCTGCGCTAAACGGGCTGCCTTCTCCATGCTTCGATTTTGTACGGCCACCAACCGGGCACCCGGGACCAAAGACAAGGCCGGGCTAAACCGTTTCAAAGCGATGTGTCCGCAACCGATGATCCCCCACTTCATGGGTAAACCTCTCCTTTCATTCCTGGACCGTCCTTA
>JAJZTU010000215.1 GCA_021848765.1 Bacillota bacterium | reverse complement strand
CCTGTTCAGGAGTAAGCATCCCTTTGTAAACAATGGTTCTGGTCGACAAACTGGCAAAATAGAAGTATTCGCCGCCCTCCAGTCCCGAGTGGCGAATTGCCTTTTTGGCACGCTTACGGATTACATAAAGTTTGCGCTCAAAAGCCAGGTTATCCTTAATTTCCGGGTTAGGTGCAATAAACACCTGCCGGATAAACGGTTGAACTGATTTGGCTGTTTTCCCGAGACTGGAATTGTTGGTGGGGACAGTTCTCCACCCCAGAAGGGTTTGCCCTTCTTCCTTAATAATGGTTTCCAGTATCTGCTCACATTGCCCACGCTGGCACGCATCGGGCGGAAGGAAAAGCATACCCGCCCCGTATTCTCCGGCAGCAGGAAGGGAGATATTTTCTTTGGCACATTCCTTTTTTAAGAAGGAATGCGGGATTTGCATCAAAATTCCCGCACCGTCACCGGTGTTGGTTTCACTGCCCTGACCACCGCGGTGGTCAAGATTAGCCAGAATGGTGAGTGCCTGGTGTACAATCTCGTTTGATTGTTTCCCTTTGATATTGGCCACAAAACCGATACCACAGGCATCATGTTCAAATTGGGGGTCATAAAGACCTTGTTTAGCTGGCAATCCGTTAAGAAGTTTCATCTTGTCGTAATCCTTCCTATCACTTTTTTGATATGATTTAACTTGAGTAAAAAATGTTAAGTTGGTTTATACCCCAACCAAGAAAGGCAGTAAACTCCCACTCAATTCACCCCCCACCCTTGATTTCTATATATAAATAGATGTCCCTTAAATGGAATACCGCATCTCCATGTTGAAAACCTCGCCAAAGCGCTGGACCAAGCGCTCAGTAACCTCTTCCATCTTTACCTGGTGACCCAGAAGAAGTTCCAACGAGGTGACACTCTTGTCGTGAATTCCACAGGGAGTAATCATCTTAAAATGACTTAAATTCGGGTTAACATTGAGGGCAAAACCATGATAGGCAATCCACTTGCTTACCCCGATTCCCAAAGCGGCAATTTTTTCTTCGCCCACCCAGACTCCGGGATATTGTTCCAGGCGGAGTCCGGCAATTCCGAAACCAGCCAATGTCCGGATGATGACCTCTTCATACTTCCAAATCAACTTGTGAAGGTCTTTTCCGTGGCGCTCCAGGTTTAAAATCGGATAGCCTACCAATTGGCCGGGTCCATGATAAGTGATGTCACCTCCCCGGTCAATTTCATAAACAGCAATACCCTTTTCCTCTAAATGCTCGGGAGGAATATGGAGGTTTTCCCTGGAACCGCTTTTCCCAATAGTAAAAACCGGAGGGTGCTCAACCAGAATCAGGGTGTCATGGCCGTGCTTAGCATTGGCCTTGGCTTGGACAAGGTCCTTTTGGTACTGGTAAACCTCCCAATAATCCTGAATGCCTAAATTTATTACCCTGCAAAGGAGGGGCATAGTTTTTACACCTCATCACATGTTAAAACTGCACGGTAGTGTCGAATAATATCGAAACAGTCGATTGTACGGATAAAAATACAATTCATTTATGCCTCAAAAGCTCTCGAAAATTCAGCTTGAGGGCAGACTTTCCTAACATTATAACATTAGCTCAGGATAACTACCAGAGCTTTCTTTGCAAAAATACAGTATTTTTCGCATACACGCATTAACCCGGTTACCTTGAAGGCAGCCCGGGTTTGTTTGCATATTTATTCACGGTTTACCAATTTAATGCAGCCACTATCTGGCCCTACCTTGTTAAGCCCCCTAGCGGTAAAAACGCTCCACGACCTTTTGGAGATCTGCCTTAATATCAGAGAGATATTTCCAGCGCTCCCTGATGCGCCGGATGTCGTCAAGATTCAGGTTGCAAGTAAAGCAGCCCTCTGTGCTACCCCAATTGGTTAGAACAGTCCCGTCCGGTCCGGCAACGAAACTATGGCCCTCTACAGGCCTGCCGTCCGGGTAGCTTGTCTTGGCATTATTAGCCATAACCACAAAGACTGTGTTCTCTGCAGCCCGGGTAGACCCCACCCGCTCCCAGAGGTTACTGCGCCCGGCCACCACATTTGACGGATTGAAGATGACTTCAGCCCCACCCAGCGCTAAGTGCCGCACTAACTCAGGGTACATGATGTCCACACAGACCACTACGCCAAAGTTTACACCTTTGAACTGAAACACCTGGGATGGCCTGCCTGCTTGGATGAACTGGCGCTCCTGGATAGCAGCCGAGGGAAATTGTTTTTCTACCCAGCCCATAACTCCCTCAGTGGGGTGAAGCACTGCTCCGCGGCTGTAGATTTTTTCTGCTTCCCTGATGTATTGGGCACCCATAACCAGACAGAAATTGCCCTTGTAAGCTTGTTCCTGCAGCCTGTCCATAACCTCCAGGTAACAGGGTAAATCTACTACCAATGCTCCCATCCAGTCCTCCGGGAGAACGACCATATCCACTGCTTTAAATCCGGAAACCATTTGCAGCATCCTGGTGACATTTCCCTCCAGGTCCTGACGGTCCCTGGGAAACTGCACAAGCCCAATTCTCAAGTGTTCCATGTCAACCCCCCTATAGGATAAGTTCCTTATGCTTGCTCCGGGCTTCGGTTACCAGCGCTTAATCCATGTGTACAGCTAGAGTTTCTTTATTATTCGCCTCCCCTCCTGATTTCTCCTCTCCTCGGTATTTTTAATTATACAATTTTTGTTCACACCTGCTTAGTACCGGCATATCATATAGCATAGACCAACCGCCCAGGATAACTGCCCAGAGGGTAGGTTGGTTCACCACAAAAACAGGAGGTCTTATTGTGAGCAAAGCTATTCTCAAACACGTATTCCCGGGCGGGAACACTTGTCAAGGCTTCTATTCCTTCTATCACCACATGATTAGTCCGGATGCTACCCGAATTTTCGTAATCAAAGGAGGTCCCGGAGTAGGCAAATCCACTTTCATGCGCGCCATCGGCCAGGCTATGCTGGACAAAGGCTTTGATGTGGAATTCCACTGCTGCTCCTCAGACAACGGCTCCCTGGACGGTGTGGTGATTCCGGCCTTAAAGATTGCCCTTGTCGACGGGACTGCTCCCCATATTGTAGACCCCAAAAATCCCGGTGCTGTAGATGAAATCATCCATTTAGGCGACTTCTGGAATGAACCAAAGATGCGGGCTAATAAGGAGGCCATTCTGCAGAGCAATACCCGGGTGGGCCGCCTCTTCCAGATTGCCTACTGTTCCCTGCGGGAAGCAAAAGCTATCATCGATGAATGGGAAACTTATATTACTGAGGCGCAGAATTTTGCCAGGGTTAACGAGCTGACTGTAAACATTCTTAAAGATATCGGCGGACAAATTACTCCTCAGTTCGCAGCTGCCCCCAAGAGCCGCCGCCTTTTTGCCTCGGCCATCACCCCCAAAGGCCCGGAGACTCACTGGCCTACCATACTCCAGGGTGTAACCAGGTTATATTCCATCCAGGGCCTGCCGGGTTCAGGAAAATCCACTTTAATCGGCAAAGTTGCCCAGTTGGCGGAAACCCTGGGACTGTTTACGGAAATCTATCACCGGCCCTTGGATCCCAATAAACTTGACGGAGTGGTTATCCCGGCTTTACAACTGGCTGTAGTTAATACCGGCCTGCCCTTCAACTTCAACCCGTCCCAGATAGCAGGCCTCAGTGTAGTGGCCAATGTCGACCTGTCTGCTTTCCTGGATCAGGCTGTACTCCAGAAGTATGCAACTGAGATTGCCGGGGCTACCGAGCGCTTCCGCGCCGCTTTTAACCGGGGCTCGGAGTATATCCGGCAGGCCAAGGCTGAACATGATGTGATGGAAACTTATTATGTCCCGGCCATGGATTTTGGGGCTATCAACAAGAAACGTGAGGAAACCCTGCAACGGATTTTGAAGTATGCTGAGGAAATGAAATAAGGTTAGGTTTTGGAAATCTACTTTCACAAAAAAGAAGCCAGCGTCCCTCATATTGGGGATTGCTGGCTTCTTTACTGCTGATTAACGAAGTCTACAGTCCATACGAAAATCCTTAGAAATTGAACAAACTATCCAACTCATCATCAGATACATCAAAACACTGGCCATGGGGCTCAAGAGCTTCCCTTTTGAAGAAGTTGGGTAGGCGGTCATGGACCTTGGTAAAGCCGGCTTTTTTATTAAATTCCCGCTCTACCTTTAATATCTGCTGACCAAGCTTAAAAACGTCGTCGGTAGTCATTTCCAGGCTATATTGGGCATTAATCATATCTACAATAGTAGGCAAACCTTCCGGATTGTCCAAAACGGCAAAGGCAACAAAAAGACACAGACCGGTAGAGTCAAGGGCTGCAGTAGCCACCTGCAGATTGCGGGACAGTTCCACCTGTCCTTCAGAATTAAGGGGGTCTACCACTCCTCCAACTTTTAAGATATTGGCTGTGATGGAGTAACCAGCAGTATGGTCTGCACCCATGGTGCTGGTAGCATAGGTAACCCCGATACCTTTAGCACCCCGGGGATCGTAGGCGGGAAGGTGTTGTCCTTTAACAGTACCAACTCGCTCCACCCCGAAGGCTTTAGCAGTAAATTCAGCGCCATTTCCAAGAATTCGTCCCAAAACACTACCATTTCCAACTTCTTTAAGAGCTTCAATAGCAGCCCGGCCATCACCAAAGGGGATAACACCTGCTTCCATCAAAACACCCAGAGCGCCTCCTGCCTCAATTGTATCCAGCCCCACATCATTACAAATATAATTAAGTTCAGCTACTACATCCAGATCACCGATTTCACAGTGGGCACCCAACGCCCAGGCAGATTCATACTCGATGGGGGCACATACCCGACCGTCCGGCAGAGGATAAACATTAGAACAGCGCATTACACAACCGGGATGGCATGCATGGGTTGCTTTTCCACCACGGGCTTCAGCAACTTCAGCCAATTTTTCCCCACTGATTTCACTGGCTTTGTCAAAACGTCCTTTAGCAAAGTTTCTGGTAGGCAGGGCCCCGGCCTCATTAATAATGTTCATCAGCACATTGGTTCCGAACTTGGGTAAGCCCTGGCCACAAACAGGGTTATCCAAGAGAATTTTGGTAAACTTCTTAGCTGACGCCTTAAATCCCTCCACATTCTTTACAGGAGCATCAAAGGTGGTAGGAGAATCAACCACAATAGCCTTCAAACCTTTGGAACCCATAACGGCACCTAAACCGCCACGACCGGCGTAACGGCTGGAATTCCCCTCGCTATCATTGTTTGCAATACCGGCATTACACATCAGCATTTCCCCAGCCGGCCCGATGGTAATTACCCCTACCTTGAACCCATAACGCTTACGTAAAATAGCAGTAACCTCATAGGTACCTTTACCGGCCAGGTCATCAGCAGGGAGCAACTGAGTTCCCCCAGAATCAATTTTTAATACGAAGGAACTCTTTTCCACAGGTTTGTCTTCAATGATAATAGCTTTAGTCCCAAGATTAGCCAACTTCTGGGAAGTAATCCCTCCGGCGTTAGCTTCTTTGATGGTTCCGGTTAATGGACTCTTACCACCGACAGACAGACGGCCCGAGGAAGGAGCCGCTGTACCGGATAGCAGACCGGGAGCAAAAACCAGTTTGTTTTGGGCACTTAAGGGATGACAGGCTGGATCCACTTCATCTAAAATAATCTGGGAGGTCAAAGCCCGTCCTCCCAAAATTCGATATTTTTCCGGTACTGTTTCTGTGGTCACCGTTTTAGTCTTCATATTAACACGATAAATTTTACCCATAGTTTTGACCCTCCTTTTATTATGTGTTGAGCACTTCTCACTTGCTGTGACCGACCGGTGACCTGGAGAGGTTAGATGTTTGTTTGGGGTTATTTATTTCTGCTGAGTAAATGCCGTTCTTCCAGCCTCAGCTAC
>JAJZTU010000214.1 GCA_021848765.1 Bacillota bacterium | reverse complement strand
GCTGAATTCGGTTTGACCGAGCTGCAGGGGTTTGGTAATCGCCACTCCGTCAGCAGTGGCAGTCCAGGCCTCAGGTCCCAGGTTTAGGGGAGACGCCTGCGGGTTTCCGGCGCTTTTCTGCAGTTCCTGAACCTGGAGATTGCTGTAACCCTGGGGCAGGGCAATATTCAACACAGCCTTTTTGGCAGCGCCTTCCGTACCTGTGCCCAGGAATACATCTTTACCGGTATTATTGAATCTCAGCACTTCCCTGACCTGGAGAACTTCACCCTGAAGGTCTAAAAGCAGATGGTGAATCTCTACCTTAACCACACCGGCATCCTTAGTCTCCCCTGCCATTGCAGGCGTCAGTCCTACCACAAGGCTTAAAGCCACCACCAGAAGCACCGGAACCACCTTGAGTTTCTTGCTCCCAAACCCGATAGTCACTAGCCTGTCACCTCGCAAACAAAAATGTCATTCACTCCCGGAATGGCTGGGTTACTTCCCCAGTTTCAGCGCCTCCAGTTCAGCCTCGATTTCCGCCTCCACGTCGGCCTTTCTCGCTTCAGAGACAACAGCCCGGCCTTCTTCCCGGGCAAGGGCATTCACTTGTTGGGCTTCCTCTTCCTTAAGGATTTGGACTGCCAGGCGCTGGTGTTTTTCCTTCAGGATTTGGTAATCCTCTTCAGAAAGCTTTTTCATCTGAAAATCAAACTCGATCTCGTTTAAAGTTGTAAAAACTGCCTCTTTATCTTTCTCCAAATCGGAGACCAATTCCTCTTCCCACCATTTATCCCCGGTTGCCTTGTCCTTCCTAATCAGCGGAAACCCCACCAGGAATAGAATGACTATCAGAATTATAGCTAAGCTAACCCCGAAAAGTGCACTCTCCACAGCTTTCCCCCCTGTCTTACCAGAATTTTTTCAATTCCTGATTCAATTGATCCTGGTATTGTTCTATTTCTACCTTTTCCTTTAGTTCATCCTTGGCATCCTGCCGGACGTCCTCCAAGCGATTATAGAACACCCACTTGTCCAAAACAGTGTAGATGAACAAACCACCTACCAGAATGGCCAGAAAAGGGGTTACCCAGGCCAGGATGTTAAACTTTTTTGCCGGGGGTGCAGCTAAAACCTTTTCACCGTATATTCCTACGAAATATTGCAGGACTTCATCCTTGCCTTCCCCTTTGGCCAGCCGTTCCTTGATAATGCCCCGCATGTACTCTGCTGTGGAGTTATCACAGGCGGAAACCAGCATCCCGCAGCTGTCCTGGCAAACCAGCATCTCCTCAATCTCTTTCTGGATTTTGGCAGGACCGGGGTCATTTTCACCTGCCGCCTGGGCAGGTATGGAGGACCAGAACACGGCAAGGAGAGTAAGGATAAGGAAACCGTATACTCTAAGTCTTTTTCCCATGGCTTCAACTCCTTTGGGTGTATTTGGCCCCAACAGCACCGCCACGGCCAGGCCAGAGGGCAAATATGGTGCCAAATATCATCACATAGCCGCCAATCCACATCCAGGCTACCAGGGGGTTAAGCAGGAACTTGAAGGTTGCCGAACCATCCTTGTCCCAGGCGGAAAGAATAATATACAGGTCTTCTTTTAACGTACTGTTAATGGCAACTTCTGTAGCCGGGTTAGGATGGGTAGGATAAAATACCCGCTCCGGCTCCAGTGTGCCAATTAATTTATCCCCCTTGCTAACCAGCAGGTCAGCATAGACTGCATCATTTTTCCCTTGCTTACGCTCAGCCAGGTTCTGATAGGTCAGGGTATAATCCTTAACCTTGACGGTTTCCCCAAATTTAAGTGTTTTTACCATTTCGGTGTCATAGGTGTTGGAACCGATAACCCCTACGATTAGCATCAATAATCCCAGGTGAATTATATATCCTCCGTACCGGCGGCGGTTACGGGTTATCAGCCTGCCCGCAGCAGCCAGGACATTCTCTCCGGTTATCCGCTTCCTGGTGATTACCCCCTTAATAACCTCCCATAAGGTAGCTGAAATTGAGAAGCAGGCAATGGTAAAAGCCAGCAAAGCATAGGGTTTACGCAAGCCCAGCGCAAAAGCAACCACGGCAAAGGCCAGGGCTGCTCCACCCGGAGCCAAAAAGTTTTCTGCCAAATTTTTTACTCCCGACTTCCGCCAGGCAATCAGGGGACAAATTCCTATCAAGAGGGTCATGGCTAAACCCAAGGGTGCGTTTACAGAGTTGAAGAAGGGAATGGATACGGTAATTTTATTACCTGTCACAGCCTCGGAAATTAAGGGGAAAATAGTGCCCCAAAAAGTTGCGAAAGCTATTCCCACCAGGATCAGGTTGTTAAACAGGAAACTGCTTTCCTTGGAAATATAGGACTCAAACTCCTTCTCCTCCCTGAGCATATTCAGCCTGTCCACCATCAGCCACAGGGACGCCACCAGAGAGGCCACCGTAAAGGCCAGGAAATATTTGCCCAGGTCAGACCTCCCGAAAGCATGCACCGAAGTCAATACTCCACTACGTACCAGGAAGGTACCAAACAGGGTCAGGACAAAGGTGATAATTATCAGGAGGATATTCCAAATCTTAAGCATGTTTTTCCTTTCCTGGATCATTACCGAATGCAGGAAAGCGCTACCCGTCAGCCAGGGAAGAAAGGATGCATTTTCCACCGGGTCCCAGGCCCAGTAACCACCCCAACCCAACTCCTCATAGGCCCACTGGGCCCCGGTGAGGTTACCCAGGGTCAGGAACAACCAGGCAATTATCGTCCAACGGCGGGTAACTTTAATCCATTCATCATCACTGCGTTTCAGAATCAGGCCGGCCATGGCAAAGGCAAAAGGGATGGCAAAGCCGACATATCCCAAATAAGTAGTTACCGGGTGGATAACCATCCCGGGATTCTGGAGCATGGGGTTAAGACCCTGTCCTTCACCGGGGTTATAAGGCAATTTTTCAAAGGGATTAGTCAGAAAGGCCATCACGAACACGAAGAACAGAGCGTTGACCATTAAAATGCCCAATACATAGGGAGTCATATCTTTGATCTTGTTCCCCTTGGCCACTACTGCCGCATAGATAGATAAGACCCAGAACCACAGGAGCAGTGAACCGGCATTGCCTGCCCACATCGCCGTAATCTTGTAGAAGAACGGCAGATCGGAACTGGTATATTCGGACACGTAAGTAACGGAGAAATCACCGGTGGCCAACAGGTAAATCAGTACCAGGGAAGCCACCGTGGACAGCAAAGCCACAGCATAGACCGCCCCTCGGGCGCTATCAAATAGCCGCCGGTTGTTATGCTTAAGGCAGATAATGTTTCCCGCTACGGCATAACCACACAGGACCAGACTTAAGATCAGGGATAGATAACCAATGTCGGCTAACACTTACATCCCTCCCCTTCCCTCACATTTCACTCCCAATACTTTACTCCCAGGCTACTCTGTCTTTTTCAGGCCCGGAACTACTGGTTTTGCTTTTTTGCCTCTTCCTCGTATTTTGAAGGGCACTTTACCAGCACCTTCCCGGCCAGGAATTTTCCGGGGGCAGTAAACTTCCCTTCTACAATTACCGGGTACCCGGAGTCAAAATTATCTGGCTTCACATCGTAAAAAGTTACGTTAATGTTCTGTTTACCGTCGGTAATATCAAAGACGAGCTGAGGCTGCTTTGGGTCCCATTTTACACTGGTGGGGACTACTTTGGCCTCCATCTGGATATACTTGCCGGATTCCCGTTGGGAGTCGGCAATAGCCTCCTGGATGGTTAAGTACCTTCCTGTATTGCCCTGCATCCCGGAAATAATCAGCAAGGCCAACACCCCTACCACCACCACCGTGGCAATTATATTTTTTTTATTCTTCATGGTAACCCCCCTCCGCCCAGTAGCCTACCTCGAGAATTCTTCCTCCAGGTCATCCAGGAGTTCCCGGTAAGTTTCTTCACTGATTTGACCGTCAAGAAGCATCTGGCGCAGTTTTTTCTTTTCCTTTACAAATTTCGGGTTGGAATTCCCACCGGAATTACCATTGCTTTTAGCAGATTTACTTCTGATTCTTTCGATTCTCTCTTCAGCCCGGCGCTTTTGGGCCTGGCTGTTCACGGCATATACTATAAAAGCTACCAATACTACAACAAAGAGTATTACAGGTATTAGTATCCCCGGCTGTAAATAGGCGTTAGTTCCCAGACTGCTCCCGCTGCCGGAACCGCCATCCCCGGTCGGCTGTGGCGCCGCATTACCATTTAGCGGTTTGGGCTTGGACGGGTTGGGGTCGGTCTTGGTATAGGCAATCTTGAAATTCAGCTTATCACCGTCAGTCTTATTGGTGAAGGAGTAATTGTGATTGGTAAAGCCCTGACCGTCTTGTGAGGTACTTAGGGCCGCGGGGCTGACGGTGAATTTCTCCGCTTTTAAGGGTTGCTGAATGTTCAGATCAAGTTTCTCAATTTTGTAGCTTGGCTGGAAGGTATAGTCAATATTTTTATCGGTATTACCCTTGATGGGGTTATAGTAATATTCCAGAAAAACAGGGTACTCTTCCCCGGGCTTGATCGCTTTGGTAGTTTTCCAGGACAGGGATTGGGTGTCCTCACTCTTGGCCACGGTCTTGTACGGCTGGCAGGAGTGTCCGCCACCGTCAACGATTTCACAGGCCATGCCGATCTGGGCCCCAGTGGGTACATTAAAAGAAACATTCCCGTTAAAGTCGGTATTACCGGTGTTAACAAAAGTACCTTCAAAGATAACCAATACCCTGGGATCATCGTACTCAGGCCAGACACTGACCTTAGCATTCTTCAGGACCATTCCATCTCCGGCGGCAAAAGCCGGTACCGCCGGCAGGGCCAGCGCCAGCATGGCCACTACCATCAACAGGGCAATTACTCTTTTACCGGCCAACCTCTTGACTTTTCCCATAAGGCTTTCCCCCTTAAGTCTTAATATCCTTAAATAAATCTTAGGGCTTCCGCCGGATCAAGGCGGGCAGCTTTTACCGCAGGATAGACACTGGCAGCCAGCCCCACCATAATGGCCATTGTCAACGCCGCCACTCCCAGTAAAGGGTTCCAGCCTACCGGCGCCTGAAGCTGTGCCACCAGAGGAGCTGCCAGCTTGGCTGTGCCGATACCTGCCAGGTAACCCAAAACCCCACTTAACCCACTAACCATTCCGGCTTCCAACAGAATGATTTTCATAATATGACTTTGCCTGAACCCAATGGCCCGGAAAATGCCGATCTCCCTGGTCCGTTCGTTTACGGACGACATCATAGTGGTAGTGACTATTAAAGCGCCAATGAGCACAACCATCACTGTCACCACAATAGAAAAATTAGCAAACCGGTCAATAAGTTCCTTTCTGGCTTCGGAAGCTTTTTTCACCATAGTAACTTTGGCCTGGGGCAGTTGGGTTCGAATATCATTCAGGAACTGAGCTGCCTGATTCTCCTGAACTTGAGTTTTGGCAAAGGCCATAACCTCAAGGAAGCTAACTTCTCCCGGTTTCCCCATGAGTTGCTGCATGCTCGCCAAATCCATGAAGATGAGTTCATCCTCTTCCGAACCTGTCTCCTCCAGCACACCCGTAATGGCCAAATCTTTACCCTCCAGGCTGATGCTCTGACCTGGGCCCTTTTTCAGCTTCATAGCCACCTGGGAACCAACTACCACCTGACCTGCGCCACGGGGCAGGTCCCCGCTTATTCGCCAGTGTTGCTTGGCCTGGAGTTCCCGTTGGAAGTCAACCCCAACCAAGGCTACCCGGCTGTTCTGAACCTGTGATGCCACCAGGAGCTTGGGTGCCACTACATTGACTCCCGGGAGTTTTTCCACCCTGGCTGCTGCATCCACCGGCAATTTTTTTACATCATAAGCCACTGAAGAACCTACGGTAATCCCTCCATAGGAGAAGGTCAGCTTGTTACTTTTAGGT
>JAJZTU010000213.1 GCA_021848765.1 Bacillota bacterium | reverse complement strand
TTATGCTTGTGATTTATAAGCCTTAATTTTCTCGGCATAGCTGACCGCGAGTTCCTTGGCAACCTCCTGTGATGATGCTTCACTCAGGACCCGGAAAACCGGTTCATCAGAATCGGGCAGCACCAGTGTCCAGCCATCTTTGTGATAGACCTTAACTCCATCTACTAATTCAACCGGCAGGCTGGCCGTATCCTCAATCAGCCTGCGCATAACCTTCCCTTTGTCCGCCCAGGAGCACTGGACCTTGGCCTGTTCAAGGTGGAAATCAGGAATGGCATCCAAAATCTGACCTATGGAAGACTTGTTTACAGCAAGGTTTTCCAAAGTAATTATCAACGCATAGAGAGCATCAAACAAGGCATGGAACTCCTTATGATGACAGGTAGCGCTCATCAGAGCCCGGGGATTGGCCTTGGTCCTGACAATTTGTCCCTCCCAGGCCATGGCAATTTTCTCCATGACTTCCGATGCAGTTATGGGTACAGCGATTACTTTCTCCTTGCGCATCTGGAAGTTAATGAGTACTAACAGCGCCAGCAGCATTTCCTCTTTAACAATTCTACCGTCATTGCTGATGAATATTACCTGCTCACCATTGCGGTCCAAGCGCACACCCAAATCAGCCTTATATTCCTTTACTAATTTAGCAAGGTCGATAAGCGAGTTGTCAGTAGCCGTAATGGTGATAAGCTGGCACTCCAGTTTAGACAGCACCTGGGTGGCCAGTTGCATGAGTACGCCGTTTTCCACTTCCAGGACAACCTTAGGCTTATAGCTTTTGATGGCATCATTGGCCACTTTTTCCAAAAGCCTGAACACATAGGAATCCTTAAGCCGGGGCAGGAATTTACCGTCTTGAACTGCCTCCAGGTTGGCCCGGCGAAAATCTTCCTGCACAAAGGCATTTTCAATTTTGCGTTCCATATGCTTGTCGATATTAATACCATCACTGTCCAGGAATTCTATTAATACCCGTTTATTTTCATTGGGAGGTACCAGTCTAATGTGCAGGCCCCCATCGGCTTTCATGGTTTGCACGGCAAACCTGGTAACCGGGGTCACTGATTCGCCCAAATCCATGGTTTCCACCCCGGCGGAAAGCAAACCTGCTACCAAAGACCTTTTGATTACCTGGGTAAAGGGATGCTCATCGGCGCTGATCACAATCTGTGCACCCTGGTGCAGGGTTGCCCCATAGGCTGCAGCCAGCTTGGCCGCAAAGTCGGGAGTAATATCCACATTGGCAATACCGCTTACACCTGTCTGGCCGAAGATATTCCTGGACAGCTTTTCACCCCAGACCAAAGAGGTATGCACGGTAGTACTCTCTTCTATTTCCTTGCCCGGCCAAACCTTTACATTGGGCTTTAAGATACTTCTGGCCCCCAGGGAACAACCGTCTCCAACCACTGAGCCTTCAAAGACAGCCGCATTGGATTTTACTGTAACCTGATTCCCGAAGGTCGCCCCCCTGAGTTCAATCTCTTTATCCAGGTAGCAATGGTTCCAAACTACAGTCCGTTTAACTGAAGCTCCGGGCCGGACAATATTGTTGTCTCCAAGAATGGTATATTCCCCGACCTTGGCCCCTGATTCAATGTGCGTGTTTTTACCCACATAAATTGGTCCCGGGATTTCAGTTTCTAAGTTCTCAATGTGGGCGCCCTTTCCCAGCCAAATGCCGGGCCTGACTTCCTGGCCGTCAATTTTAACGTCCACCAAACCATCCAACATATCAAACTGGGTCTGGCGGTACTGGGCTAAGTTGCCGATGTCACACCAGTATCCTGTGGCAATATAGCCGAACAGTGGATCCCCTGCTTTGAGCAGCATGGGAAAAACATCTTTGCTAAAATCAAAGAAAGTGTCCTCAGGAATATACTCAAAAATACCGGGTTCCAGTATGTAAATTCCCGTGTTTACGGTATCGCTGAACACCTCGCCCCAACTGGGCTTCTCCAGGAACCGGCAGATCTTGCCCGTTTCATCAGTTATTACCACACCATACTCCAAAGGGGTTTCGACCCTTGTTAACACCAGGGTCGCAGTAGCTGCTTGCTGTTGGTGGAAGGCTACAGCTGCTGAAAGGTCGATATCAGTCAGTCCATCGCCGCTGATGACCAAAAAGGGCTCATCTAAAAACTTTTCGGCATTTTTTACACTTCCTGCTGTTCCCAGGGGGGTGGTTTCCTCAAAATATTGCAAATTTACACCCCATCCGGAACCGTCCCCAAAGTAGTCCCTGATTGCTTCCGGCAGATACTGCAAGGTTACTGCAATTTCAGTTATTCCATGGCGCTTCAGCAGGTCAATAGCATATTCCATAACAGGCTTATTAAGCAAAGGAACCATGGGTTTTGGCTTATTACAGGTCAGAGGACGCAACCTGGTCCCCTTGCCACCGGCCATGATGACTGCTTTCATGGAACAACACTCCTTCGCTAAATTTTATTGTGCTAATAACACCGTGCTCCCCGTGGCAGCCTCTCTCTGTACCCGCTCATAAACGGCTCTTGTTTGCTTAGCAAGGACATCCCAGTGGTAAACAGTGTTCACTTCTTCCCAGGCTTTCTCAGTTAAATCTGCCGCCAGTTCAGGATTTGTGAATAATTCCAGGATGGCTCCGGCCAGAGCTCCGCCATCACCGGGTGGAACCTTAAGACCGTTTACTCCGTTGGTGATAATTTCGCCTAACCCTCCGGTATCAGATACCACCACCGGTATCCTGGCAGCCATAGCTTCCAGGGCTACAATCCCAAAGGGCTCGTAAAGACTGGGGAATACAGCAACATCGGATACTGCTAAAAGCTGGTTACGGGTATCATCATCCACAAAACCTAAAAAGACTACCTGGGATTCCAGACCTAAATAGGCCACCTGCCGGCGAAGTTCATCCCCCATAGGTCCTCTCCCGGCTATCAGGCACTTGAATCCCGGATAAGCCTGCCTGATGGCAGACAAGGAATCTATTAAAACCTGCACGCCCTTTTCTGTCACCAGACGTCCGATATAGATAATCAATTTCTCTGCAGGGTCAACGTATTTTTGACGCAGCAACGGTTCAATAGTTTTGGGCCGTACACTGGATACATCCACCCCGTTGGGTATAACCTCCAGCTTGTCGGGGGGCAGCCTGAAAACACCGGCAATCTCTTCAAACATGTATTTACTGCAGCCAATTACCCGCCAGGCCTCATAGGTCAGTCTCCACTCCACACCATGAATCTTACCCTGGAGCAGATTATGGATGCCGCGGTTTCGCCCGTGTTCAGTAGCATGAATGGTGGCAATCAGCGGCACAGAGTACTTTTTCTTCAGTGCCTCTGCGGCGTAAGCAACCAGCCAATCATGGGCATGGATGATTTGAAATGGACCTTCCAGCGTAAACAGGGTGTGGGCATAGTTTAACATTGCCCCGTTAAGATAGAATATCCACTGTAAAAAGTCCTTTCCTTCATCACCCATAGTATTAAGGCGATGGACCACAACTCCATCCACTACTTCCCTGCCGGGACATCCGGGGGAAGACGAAGTGAGGACATGCACCTCCTCTCCAAGTTGCACCAGTGCCCTGGAAAGATCATAAACGTGGCGTGCCAACCCACCGATGGTCTTCGGTGGAAACTCCCAGGAAAGCATTAAAATCCTTCGCTTTCCCGGTGCTTTACTGCTAACCGGCATAAAACTTCCGGCCTTCTGCCACAGTTTATAATTTAAATGAGGAAAGATTGCATCCCGGCCTTCCATGACCCCTAAGGCTTCCTCAGGCAGGTCGTGACTCTTAAGCCGGTTATACAGGCAGGTAAACCTGGCTATATGCTCCTTAAAGCGGCGCTCAGCATATTCAACAGTGGTACCTGTTTTCATGATGAATGCCCAGTCACTGCTCTGGGCCAAGAGGAGTTCCCGGCCGGCTTGTTTCAGGGCCCGGTCTTCAAGAGGGCTGGGGGACGGGTATATGGTCACCAACTCCTCCATTCTTTCCTCAGCCTTATGCAGGTGCCTGTACATCCAGTCATTGCTAGGATTTAACCAAACCTTGCTGTAGCCGTCCTCCCCCCAACTGGACAGGGAGAGACCGGTCCGGGGACCTCTACCATGGGTGGCCAGGTAATTGCCGGGAGTGATTAACCGGTAGGCCTGCTGGTCACAGGCAGTCTTCCTGATTACATAGTCCAACCAGCTGGGTCCTTCATACCACCAGTGGCCAAACAGTTCAGCATCGTATGGGCAAACCACAATTGGGGGTTGCTTGGTCCGGCTTCGCAGATGCCCGACCTGCCTGACCCGGGAATCCACAAAGTGGCCTGCCTGCAGTGCTGCTTTTTCCGCAGCCCAAATGGGGTTATAGGGTTCCCGGTGTTCACCCGGCCCGGTAATCCGGTGATACTTGATTCCGGTATTGTGTCTGAATCCATCAGGGTGCATGTGGGGCTTCAGGTACTCCCAGGGAAGATCCCAACCAATATCCCGGTAGTATTCACGGTAGTCATAATCTCCGGGATAGCCGGCAAAGGAACTCCACACCTGATGGGCAGATTCCGGGTCCCGCCCGAATACACCCAGTCCGTTGACCGTGCTCACCGGGTTGTAGACACCGTCCGGGGGTTTAGGGATACCCTGGTCAATTCCATGACTGTCCACAAGAAAATATTGCAAACCAAATTCCTTTAAAATCAGGTCTAGCCCCGGACGGTATCCGCATTCAGGCAACCACATCCCCTTAGGCGGCCGGCCAAAAAAATGTTTATGCTGGTCCACCGCCGCTCCAACCTGTGCTCTTACTGCTTCATCAGTCAGAATTAGAGGCAAATAACCGTGGGTACCAGCACAGGTGATTATTTCGAGACAGCCTTGTTCCATTAGCTGCCGGAAGGGCCAAATCAGGTTTTTCCGGTAGAGATGGACAAACCTGTGCCTGAGGGCCTGAAATTTATCCCTGTACATTTCAGCCAGGTGTGCAAACTGCCTATCGCCTTTAGTCCGCTCTACTTCTTTTTCCGCAAGGGCAATCAGGTTATCAAGAAACTGCAGGTATCTTTCCTGTAGAATTGGACTGTCCAGCATTGAAACCAGGGGAGAAGACACGGAAATCGTAATTTGATAATTAATACCATCCCGATAGAGGTTTTCCATCACTTCCAGCAAAGGGAGGTAGCACTCGTTCAGGGCTTCGAACAACCATCTCTCTTCAAGAACATTCTCTTCGCTGGGATGGTGGACATAAGGCAAGTGGGCGTGAAGAACTATGGCCAGATAGCCTGCGGACATTAATACTGCTCCCTTCTGATTTGGACTGTGATTAAGTAACCGGACCTTGCACACCTGTTGCCATGGCATTGTGAGCGGATTATTTAGGTAGGTGAGAAGCGCTGGATATGCCGAGGGGATACTCGTAATCACCTGAGGGAGCGGGAATTGGCGGTGATTTTTCCGTCCGGTCCTCTGCCTGCTTCCTGGGAATAGCCGCCAAAAGTTCCGGATTATCACCCAGTTCTACCAGGTTGGATTCCAGCAGGGGAATGAAGTCTCCTCCAGGGCCGCGCAGGCCCAAAATAACCTGAAAGCGCCTGCCGCTTTCCACAGGGAAGTACCAGTTATCGGCCAGTTTATCTATGGCAGTCTCATTAAGTATAGAAAGGGACTGACCGGGTTCGTTGAGATTACCCATAACTCTGGCTAACAATTGAACCTGCCCCCACGGAATCCGGAAATGCTGCTCTACCATTGACCTGAGTTCCTGGGTTAACTCCCAGTAGGCAAAAAGGCACCCCGGGTCCCTGATTAGCAGAACCAGTTTATTTTCCCCATAGCTTTCTTGAATAGGTTCCACCTCGTTTTGCATGTCGGCCCCCCTTTCGAAAATATCCATATTATTTATATATTCCACATGTTTGAGCTGCTTCCTGCCAGTGATACACAGATTTTTGTATAATTTACCATTACAATAAAAATTTCATGAACTATAACTATGCCGGTTTTAGTGG